>JALVQH010000311.1 GCA_027031505.1 Campylobacteraceae bacterium
GACGGGAACCCGGAATTTCGCTTTGTCGATGCTCATGAAGTAGACGATTTTCCCGTGCATGCTGATGTTCTCTCTGGTATGGCTCTCGAAGGCGAGGATGCCGCCCGCCTGCGCCATCCCTTCGATCATGTAGACCCCCGGGTAGATGGGCTGATCGGGGAAATGCCCCTCGAAGACCGGTTCGGATGCCGTAATATTTTTGTAGGCGACAATTGAATCATTGACGTTCAATTCCGTCACACGATCAACGAGAAGAATCGGATAGCGGTGCGGGAGGATCTTTTTGATGGCATTGATATCGTATTGCACATGAATTCCTTGGGAAGATAATTTGGGTTATTTAATGCATCATTTTACCTAAAAGAGGTAAATCGCCGATTAATCATCCCGAACGAGACGTTCGCGAGTATCCGGATATGTCTGCGATTCGAGCCACAGTTCGATCCTGGTGTGCGGGAGGGTTTCGACTACAAGTAGAGCACTCAGATCGTAAGCTGAACCGAATATCTTGTTCCGCAGCTGCATTTCCTTCTCAAACGGAGGGGGTTCAAAGATCAGCGACTGCACGTGGGCATAGCGTGTCTGCGCCGCCGCATTGTATGTTTCCAGTGTGATAAATCTGGTCGCATCCCGGCTCAAATAAGCAACTTTCCCGATCTGCCGTTCTATACGTCCCCGGGTATAGCCTTTTTTCAGAGTAGAATAGGGGAGGATATGTGCCGGGACAATCTCGCCCCGTACTTTCAACAGGGCACGCTCAAGGCGCCAGTTGAGGAAGCGCTCCTTGACGATCGTATAAGGGTGCCCCTGCGCTTCAAGCTCCAGCCGCTGTTCATACATCGCAATCCGCTCTTCGATCGATTCGGGTTGGATCTGCCCCGAGACCGGGCTCATGAGCTCATCGGCGATCCGCTCCTGCTGTGCACGCTGCTGCCCGAGGGCAAACACACACCCGCAATAATCCTGACGGTAGAGCCTGGCCTCTCTGGCCATGATATTCTGCTCCTGTGTCCCGGAAGCTTTGCGGTAGTCGGGCGCGACGAAGGTGATCCCATGCCGTGCCGCAATCGCTTCCCCGGATCGGCGCAGCTGGTCGAGAGATTTTTTGGGGGAGGTGAGGAGGGTGGAGGTAAAGACGGTTTCCCCAAGCTCGGCGGCTCGGCGGGCGCTTGCCTCGAACCGGTGGTCGAAGCAGACACTGCACCGCGCCCCTTTTTCCGGCGCATGCTCCAGACCCCGCACCGCGGAGAGCCACCCCTCCATATCGTACGCCCCCTCGATCAGCTCGATCCCCAGCATCTGACAACTGCGCCGCACTTCGAGGAGCCGGAGATGGTATTCGGAATAGGGGTGGATGTTGGGATCGTAAAAGTAGCCGATCAGCTTCTCATCGGGATAGTCTGTGCGGAGTTTCTGGAGAAAATAGTGGCTGTCCACCGCGCAACAAATATGTACGAGCATCGATTTCCTCCAAAATATTTTTCCTGTAACCTTGAGAGAAGATTTCAACCCTGCCCGCAGATTCAACGGCATGGTTGTCCCGGGGTGGGGCTGAAACCACCACTTCCATATAAATCACATTGCAATCTGGCGTGAAACTTTACACCCTGCACGACTTACCAAAAGCTCATGTAACGGAGGCAAAGTCTTCCGGTTTCAAAACTCCTACTTCCTAATTCCTCACTCCTAATTCAATCTACCCCATCTTCAACCCGACTACAAACCCAGCCACGGCACTCGCACCCCCGGCGATCTTCAGAGAGCCAAGGCGCTCTTTGAGCCAGAGACCGAATGTCTTGAACATTTCGATACCGACGTTGAGATTTTGATCCAGCGCCACTTCATTGAGGGTAATGATCCCTTTCTGCTCGAGGACAAAGATCGTAATCACCGCCAATCCGGTCAAAAAGAGGAGAAGTTTGAAACTCTTTTTGAGGACATACCCGACCGACATCCCCATCACAAATCCCGATCCCATCTCGAGATAGGGCAGCTGCCACCCCTCTGTCGTCTGTGCCACTTCGTTCACCTATTCCCTTTCTTCATTGAACCTTCTGAAAAAGAGTAAACAGAGGTTTCACACGATGGCGACAAAGGAGCACCCAACCCCTGAAAGGAGCTTAGCCTCCTCGGCTTCGCTTTGCTCCGACCGATACGGTTCCGAAGCGGCAAAGGACAAGCAGTTGTCCTTTGCTGTCGCTTCTCATGTTTGCGACTGCCAGAGCTATCGTGTGAAACCGGCGATCATTCAGAAAGCACAATGCTCTTTTTATGCAAATATACCCTATTTTTAATGAAGATAGGCATCGAGCGTATAGCGCATATCCTCATCGAGATCGAGATTATTACGCATCCACTCGAGGTAGCCGGGGTCTCTGGCGGCGATCGACTCGATCGATTCCCCTTTGTATTTGCCGAACTTGAACGTCCGCACCATCACCGGCGTATGGGTGAGTTCTACCATTTTCTTCACCGGGTTCTCATCGGGAAACGCTTCCCGCACTTTCCGGACAAGATACGAAAAGAGGAGCTTGAGGATCAGGACATCCCCGATGGCATCGTGGGCTTTGGCCTCGACATTGAGGGTGGCTGCTTCATCCGCTTCCTGTCGATAGAGTTCGAGAGCGTAGCGGAGGTACTGGAGGCGGTGTGCCGGGAGATCGGGGAGAAGATGGCGGGCACACCGGACGGTATCAATGATTTGCATACGGTTTTCAAACCCCTCTTTCTGGATCATCCCGAGATCAAACCCGATATTGTGAGCGATGAGATAATTCTCCGGAGTATTGAGCTCCCCGATCCGCCGGGCGAATGTCGTCTCAGCATAGGGGGGTTTGTCGGCGATTGCCTCCGGCGTGATTCCGTGCACCTCCATCGCTTCGATACTGATGGGCACCTCGGTACGGCACAGTTCATTGATCACTTCGACATCGTCGCGGGTCTTGACCACCATGGCACCCACCTGGATGATGCGATCCTTCTCGCCGTTTCCGGTGGTTTCGGTGTCAAACAATATATAGTGGGGCATCGGCCTCTCCTCTTTCAGGTGGCGTATTATACCCGAATTGATCAACGGTTCTGTTTTTGATCCTGGCCCGTATTTTTGTCACATCGCCCCGCCAACCATTTGGTTTGGCAATA
>JALVQH010000312.1 GCA_027031505.1 Campylobacteraceae bacterium
ATGCAAAAGGATGCAACATGGTTAAGTCTCAATCCCCTGAAAATCGGGTCTCGTTGTAATAGCTCTCACTGCTTGCAAAGTACGGTAAAACCATACTTCGAAAAAAACAAAAAACTTAATAGAAACTGAAACAGTTTGTTTTCGCATTTTTTTGGAGACCGAGCCCCGAAAAACGGTACAGGGAACCAAAAACAAATCTGAATCCAAACTGAAAGCTTCATAAGTTGTAAAAGAACCACTACACAATGATTATAGCGTATCGATCCTGATAAACTCCTGCAATCTCTCGCGCCGCTCGTAGAGGAAGGCGAAGATATCATACGCCAGATCGGCAGGCACCCGCCTCCCCCCTCCCCTCTCGTAGATGAACCCCTCACGATCCACCCCGTACACCCCAAGCTCGAATGTGATCACGATCGACGCACCGGATCGGGATCGGTGGCGCAGGTAGCGTCTGAGGCGATGGACGAAACGGAGATAATCCTCATGCCGGAACTTTCGAATCTCACGATCCTTCTGGAGCATTGCAGCAAGGAGCCGGGCGTTGCGCTCTACCGCTTCATGCACCTGTGCGATCTCCGCTTCGATCCGATCGAGACGATCCGCGATCTCGAGAGACGCCGATCCCCGTCTCCCCTGCTCAAACAGTTTGTCGATGCGCCGTACCAGATCAGCCGCCATCGTCCCCTCCTCCTTCATATCAGCACAAACGGATCGTCCAGCGCCACGGCGCACCCGAGGCGTACACCAGGGACTTTGATCCGATAGATACGCACATCGTCCACCTCTGGATCGATCCATGTATCCAGCTTGTCCGCGAGCCGTTCCACCCCCGCACGATCCCCCCGATACAAAAAGACCGAATACTGCACCCGCACCGCGATCTGCTCGAGATGGCGCGCCATCCGTGCGAGGCGTTTCGGGTCGGTGATGTCGTAACAGATCAGGAAATCATGCGTCCGCATCGTCCCCCTCCACCGGTCGTACCTGTGCGACCACATACCCCCGGCGGTCAATCAGGTAGAGCGGCACCCGTACAGCCATGCGAACCAGATCGGACAGAGAGACATCTACCCCCTCGTAGAGGTAGAGGGCGCGGAGGTGGCGGTACGCCACGATCCGGCGGGTGCCGTCACGCTCGAATTCGAGATACTCCGCGTGGGGGATCACGACGATTCCGGGATCCTGCAGGATCATGAGATGACCGCTCACAGCATCCCCCGGATGGTTCCGATCGCTGATTCGATCGCTTCGGTGCTGCCGTCGACGAACCGTTTCGTCTCGCGCCAGAGATCCCGGCGTGCTTCGTAGCGCAAAAAGACCCCTTTGCCCCGTTTGGTGAAATCGCCGCTGGTCACCACCCCGCGGTCAAACAGATCAAACACCTCCTCGTTGATCCGGGCACGGACGAACTCCATCACATCCGATGCCAGCGCGAAATGCCCCCGAAACGGCTTGTGGAGGTACCCGATCCCCAGCTCGAACCCATACGCATGGAGCCGAACCGCGATCAGACGATACAGCAGCATATAGTAGTACGACAACATCGCATTGACCGGATCTTCGGGCGGCTGTCGGCTTCGCTTGCCGTGATGGAGTGCCTTCGGGAATCGGGCGAAATAGTGCCGGAAATACGCACGCGAAAACGCCCCCTCGATCCCGAGCAGACTCTCCACCCCCTCTGCCGCGTCGATCTGATCGAGGATTGGCTCTATCGGGCAGGTGATCCCGGCGGCACGCAGATGCTCGGCATGGCGGGTGACTTTGGCCGTGAGGATCGCACGGGCGACGGGCAGCGGTGTGAGGGCGGCACGGTACTGACGCATTTTGAGCTCGGCATTGTGGGTCTCGAATGTCGAGATCCACACCGCTTCGTTGCGTCGGTTGAGGAGGATCGTATAGATTTTTTCCCGTGAGAGCGCCTGAAGCACCCGGGTAGAGAGGGTCACCTCCCGTGCCACGATCACCACATCGATCAGCCGCAGCGGGATCCTCCGGTCACCGGCGATGAGGGTTTTGTTGTCGACCGTGAGGGTTGCGACGGGGGTGTCGATGATGAGAAGTTTCATAGCAGTACGACCCCGTCTTCGTACCGCAAAAAGTCCGCCTTGCCCAGCTGGAGCGGCTCACCGTCGAACGGCACGATGTGGACCCGATCCACCTCCGGATCGATCAGACCCTCCAGTTTCGCCGTCAGGGAAGCCAGTTCGGTACGATCGAGCGGCGCTTCGAGGGCGCTTTTCTGTCCGCCGAGTGCAAAACCGTAAACCGTTCTGGCTACCTTGCGCAGGCGCTTCGGATCGGCGATGTCGTAGCAGACGAGGTAGTCACGCCGCACGGGGTGCCTTTTTGTGTTTGATTTTGCGGGTGTAGCGCTTTTTCGAAGTAACGGTGCCTGTAAAGCCGCGCGCTTCTCTGCGGATGATGGCCAATTGGTGCCGGTTTCTTGGTTTCATGGTGTCCTCCTGGATGTTCTTGTTTTTTACATTGTACCGCAACAAAAGGACAGATTAAGTCACGATGCATATACTTTTATCATGCACGCTGTCGAAAAAAGTATGATCATTCTGAGATACCTCCATGAACGCCGCAGGAGCACAGAAGCGGTCAGTGCCCACGATGAGCTGTTACGTGAACGGCTCGGGGGGATCGGATCGCGACAGCTCGGACGCGATCTCGATGCCCTCGCCCGCGCACTCGACGGGTACATCCTCAAGACCAGAGAGGGCAAACGGTACACCTACACCCTCGTCGACGGGCGTGACATCTATCCGCTCCTTACCGAAGCGCTCGAACAGGATGTTGGATTGGGGGTCATTTTCGAAACCCTGCGCTCCGGGCTGGTCGATGAAGCGCTCGAAGATCTCGGCAGACACCTCGACAAAATCCAGAGCCCCTATCTGTTCTTCAACATGCCCTACGAAGAGATCGACCGACTCGAAAACGACCCCAACTTTCTTAGCCTCAAACAGGCGATCGAACGGCACGAATACCGCACACTTCATCTCAAAGGGATCCACAAACGCACTTTTGAAGCCATCAAACCGATCAAGCTGCTCTTCAGCGAAGGCAACTGGTATATCGCCTATGTCGATGGAGCAGAGACTCTGCGGTTCAGCCGTATCAGCTTTATCGATCG
>JALVQH010000313.1 GCA_027031505.1 Campylobacteraceae bacterium
AAGGGCTGAATCGAGGGGATGATGACCATGCTGGCTCCACGATACAGTGGAAGGATCACTCCGATCGAAAAGGTAAACGAATGAAACATCGGCAGAAAAACAATCAAACGATCCTTTGGAGAAATGTGCATCAGTGTGATACCCGATTCGGAGTTGGAGAGAATGTTTTTGTTGGTGAGCATGGCTCCCTTGGGTTTGCCGGTGGTTCCGGAGGTGTAGAAAAACACCGCCAGATCATCGAGAGTCCGCATCACCGGTTTGGTTTGGAGGTTTGATGCCAGTGCCTCCTCAAAGGTTGTATTCATCGCATCGGTCAGCCGCAATCCACCTTCCCAGATGATTTGTTTGCAAAGCGATGCTGCCTCCGAGGCATGCACGACTTTTTCAAACTTCGCCGAGGCGATCAGGAGGGTCGCTCCGCTGTCTTCGAGGATATAATTGAGCTCCTCCTCTTTGAGAAAATTATTGATCGGGACAACAATCGCCCCTACCTTGGAAATCGCCAGCACGGCAACGACAAACTCCCAGCTGTTGCGCATAAACAGTGCTACTCTCTCTTCGGGCTGAACATCAAGCGAGGCAAGATACCCGGCAAAAGCATCGGTGTACTCCAGCAGCTTCCCGTAGGTGATCTTCTCGTCGTTGACAAACAAAGCCACCTTTTTGCGTCTTTTGAGTCCATGGTTCTGAACCATTTCGTAAAAATTATTAAACCGATAGTGCAGCATCTTCTCTCCTTCTGCTTTACGTACCGACCAGAGCATAGAGTTGACGAATCTCTTCCGGCCAGAGGCTCTCATCAATCGTCTCGAGGATCAACGGGATATCGTCCATCCTCGGATCGTTCATGATCAGACGGAACCCCTCCCAGCCGATCTCCCCTTTGCCCAGTGACTGGTGACGGTCGACCCGGGAACCGAGCGGAGGTTTGGAATCGTTGATGTGCATCCCGCTGAGGTATTCGAACCCGACGATCTCGTCAAACGTTTCCATCGTCCGCGCGTACGCTTCGGGTGTGCGCAGATCGTATCCGGCGGTAAAGGTATGGCAGGTATCGAGACACACACCGACACGGCTTTTGTCTTCGACCTTGTCGATCAGATACGCCAGATGTTCAAACCGATATCCCAGATTGGTTCCCTGCCCGGCAGTATTTTCGATCACGAGCTTGACGGCGGAATTCCGGGTCGCCTCGATCGCGAGATTCATCGACTCGGCGATCACATTGAGGCAATGGTACTCAGCCGCATGGATCTGTGCATCGTAGTCTTCGGCCCGCCTCGGGACTTTGACGAGATGGCTGCCGGGATGGAAATTGAGCATTTCGAGCCCGAGCTGCTCACACCGCTGCAACTCATCGACAAACGCTTCACGGGACTTGAGAAGTTTCTCCTCTTCGGGATGACCGAGGTTGATGAGGTAACTGTCGTGCGGCAGGACATGCCGGGGGGCGATGCCGCTCTCGGCAAGGTTGGCTTTAAACGCAGCAATGGTCTCTTCGGTGAGCGGCCTGGCTTTCCACTGCTTCTGGTTTTTGGTAAAAAGGGCGAATGCTCTGGCGCCAATCTTCATGGCATTGAGGGGTGCGTTATCCACCCCTCCGCCGGCACTGACATGCGCTCCGACAAACTTGGACATGGTTTCCCCTCGTGAAAAATAATTTTCATTGTATCGCGTTTTCTTTAAAAAATGCCCATGGGGGGATTTCAAAAAACTTTTTACTTTTTATGTTTTTCTAAGCATTCGATCTGTATACTTTCGCTCACCAAAAGCAATACGTGGCCCCTTCGTCTAGCGGTTAGGATCCCAGGTTTTCATCCTGGTTACAGGAGTTCGAGTCTCCTAGGGGTCACCATATTATCCTGATCTTCCCTCTCATTATTTCAATGTTTGGAAAGACTTTTGGTCTCTTTTTTGTTGGGGCATTAGCTCAGCTGGGAGAGCGCTTCGCTGGCAGCGAAGAGGTCAGCGGTTCGAGCCCGCTATGCTCCACCATTTTCCTCCATCAACAATCCCTGTTTATTATCCCCTTTAACCATCATATTTCTTCGATTTATTTCTTGCCGGAGATAAGTGGCACGATCGGATAGTAGAGTACCTCCGTACCTATCATGGTCGGCTCCTTACTACTTGGCCGGTATTGACCGAAGTCTCCCATTTGCTTGACTTCAATCTGCAGGTACAGCTTGACTTTTTACGCTGGGTCGAACGGGGCGGACTGGAGATTTATACGCTGGAACACCATCACTTGGAGAGTATGATCCGCATGATGGACAAATACACCGATATCCCCATGGATTTGGCCGACGCAACCCTCATGTATGTCGCTCATCGTGAACATCTGGATATTATTCTCAGTATCGACAGCGAATTTGACATTTATCGAACGTTGAAAAAGGGAAGTCTACGCAATGTTTTGCGTCCATAAATAGGGGTTGGGGGATCAGGAAGAGAACTTGGAAGTGAGTAGTCGCGCAGGGTGTGCAATCGCACACCAAAATCGCAATACAATTTCCATCCATCATTCCATTTTTCATTATTCATTTTTCACTTTTCATTTTTCATTATCAAAGGTCAACTCACTCTCCGGCTCGGACGCACCGGACATAGTAGGAACGGGACTTATCGAACCAATAGTCGTTGCCGTAGTAGAAGTAGACGTACCACGCGTAGCCCTCGTAGCCGACGATCGACGTCGACGACCAGCAATAGTCCGAACGTGTGTTTTGAAATGTGGGATCAATGGCGGGATTACGCCGACTGCGATCAGCAATATACATCAACTCATCGATGGTGGGCAGCCGCCACCCTCCGCCATCGAGAGTGAGATTGGTACAGTACGTCGCAGCCGTATCTCCGCTGGTATCGGTGCACCTGGAAGTATCCTGTGTCTGACCGTTGGAGTCGATGCATTTGTCGTAGTTCTCCTGAGTAAGCCACGACTTGGTGATGTTGACATCATCCTGCCACTGCAACCCCGTGATGGTATCGGTGACGATCTCCTTGGTATCATCTCGGGTGTAGCTCGGGGTGACCCCTGTCTGATAGTGACCATCGTCTTTGATGCTGCCATCGGTCACTTCATTTCCATCTTCATCGTAGCTTTTGGTCTGACCTGTTTTTTTCATCTG
>JALVQH010000314.1 GCA_027031505.1 Campylobacteraceae bacterium
CGGCGCATCGGCGCTCTGTCCGGATAAACAGACCGAACGAGAGCACCGATGCGCCGAGCAACCCCAGCACCATCGGACTCGTCCACGCATACTGCCGTCCGGCGACGCTGAACGCCAGCAGCAGCGGAACGAGGATCCCGGTCAGCAGCACGGCACCGAGGTAATCCACCGTGTGCTCTTCGTGTCGGGTTCTGGAGGGAAACAGATACCAGATCATCCCGAACGCGATCAACCCCATCGGCATGAAGATCCAGAAGACCCAGTGCCAGTGCCACCGGTCGACGATCCACCCCCCGAGTGCAGGACCGAAGACACTCGCCAGTCCGAACATGGCTCCGAGCATCCCCTGCCATTTGCCCCGCTGGCGTGGGACAAACAGATCCCCCACCGCCGCAAACGTCGTCGCCATGATGATCCCCCCGCCGATCCCCTGCACGACACGGAAGAGGATCAACTGCACGATACTCTCCGAGAGCCCGCACAGCCACGAGCCGATTGAGAAGATAATGAGCCCCGCGAGGATAAACGGCTTGCGTCCGTAGACATCCGACACCCGACCGACGACCACCGCCGGAATGGAGGCGGAGAGGATATAGGCGGTAAAAACCCAGCTGAAATACGCCATCCCTCCCAGATCGGCGATGATCCGGGGCAGGGCGGTACCGATGGTGGTCTGGTTGAGCGCCGAGAAGAGGAGTGAAGCCATGATGGCGCTCATGATGATCATTTTTTTGCGGTGGTCGAGGGTGTGCACGGAGCTGTCTCTTTTTTTGGGCGTATTATAGCCAAAGTATGCCCATAGTTGAATCGAGGGGGATACGCTGACGCGTTTGTGGGACTGAAGTCCCAGCCCCGTTTATATCGCCGCTCTCCGGGGCTTGGACTTCAGTCCAACCGTATCTCAGGAGCAGGGACTTTAGTCCCGTAATCAGAACCTAAGTTCCCGCCCCGTTTTGACAAGGATATTCTCAGTATAGGGTTGCTAAAGTATGGCATGGTATTAGAAAACAGACTCAACATCACCGATGCTGTCGAACTGGCACGAGTAGAAGAGAAACTCAGCAAAGCCAAGGCAAAAGCACTGTTCAAGAACGGTTTCCTGGAGACGCTGCACGCCGGAAGCTTCGAGGCGTTATCGGCGATTCATTGCTATCTTTTTGAGGATATTTACCCTTTTGCCGGAGAGATACGCACGGTCAATATCTCCAAAGGCGGCTTCCGTTTCGCCCCTGTCAGCTACCTCGAAGTCTCGCTGAAAAACATCGAGCAGATGCCCCAGTCCACCTACGACGAGATCATCGAAAAATACGTCGAGATGAACATCGCCCACCCCTTCAGAGAGGGCAACGGCCGCAGCATGCGCATCTGGCTCGATCACATCTTCAAAACCCAGTTGCAGCGTGTGGTGGACTGGACAAAGGTGGACAAGGACGACTACCTGCTGGCCATGGAACGAAGCCCGATCAAAGATGTGGAGATCAAACATTTGCTGAGAGGCGCATTAAGCGACCGGATCGATGATGCCGGACTCTACATGCGGGGGATCGATACGAGTTATTATTATGAGGGGTATGTGCTTTATCGGACGGAGGATGTCGGGGGGTGAGGTTTTTGATATTCCAATTTGCATTACCAGATTTGTAGAAGAGTAAACTATGGATAGCCAATCATTCGATGCTCTTTTGGAGAGCACAAAAGAAGCCAAAGAGATATTGGCGAAAAAGAAAAGGGGCTGCAGGCATAATAAATTTAGACAGAAATTTAGATTCAAGTATGAAGAACCAAATCCTCAAGGTAGATATTCAACGTCTGACCCCTATTCTAGGAAATGGTCATTTTACGTAAAAATGGAACATCAAAGTGTAAATGTAAATGATCACCGTCGGTTTCTTCCGGTTTTCCCTTTGCGGTAGCAGTTTTCGCAGATGCTGAAGCGGTAGGAGAGGTCAAGGACAGCGCCGCACCGGCGGCACTGTTTGACGCGTATTAGGGGTCAGACGTTGAATATCCACCTTGGACTGGCAACAAAGCTCCAGCTTCGTCACCCAATATCGGAGCCAAAATAACCCTATCTCGCGGAAATACGCTGTCGCGTTTTGTGGGACTGAAGTCCCAGCCCCTTGACGGTGGCGTGCGCCACCCGGGCAGATACGCGGATCTGCCCCTACGAAAATGAAAATGATAAGGCTATTTTGAAGCGTCTGATTTATACGGTATAATACGAATAAAGCAAAACAAGATCTAGAGCACATCATAACACAGCAAGAAGTGATAAAAAAATTACGAGAGTTAAAGCCCGTTTTGAAAGAGGATGGGATCACACTCATCGGTATTTTCGGCAGTTTTGCCAGAAATGAGCAAACGGAACAGAGTAATGTGGATATCTTGTACGACATCGATAATCCAAAAGCATTTGCGAAGCGTTTTGGCGGGTTTGGTGCATTAGCCAGGCTTGAGGAGTTGAAAGGATTTATCGCAAAAAGCCTGAACAGCAAAGTGGATTTTGTCGCCAAAAAAGGTTTGAACAGTGTCGGCAAGGCGTATATCGGGAGGGATCTGCTGCATGTCTGAGCAGGCAATCGAGGGTGTCGATTTGGATTTGATTGCTGAAATTATGGAAGATAATCTGCCTGAATTGGTGCAGAAAGTTGAGCGGCTCAAAGCATCGCTGATTGAAGAGGGGTTAATAGTCGGCATCTCAGAGCCAAAATAACCTTATTTTGCGTTTGCGTGAAGCCCGGTAACAGGGACTCAAAACATCATTACACCCCTTTGGGTGCATCGGGATCGGCGGCTAATTCGGGGGAGTGGACTGCCTTTTCGGATTGTGCGATCCAGACACCGGCGAGGATGACAGCACCGCCGAGGGCTTCACTCCAGCCAAAAGTTTCTCCCAGCAGCAGCCAGGAGAGGATGACGGCGAAGACGGGGATGAGGTTGATGTAGAGGGAGGACTGGGCGGCGGGCATTTTGCTGGTGCCGTAGTTGTAGAGGCCGTAGGCGCCGAAGGTGACGGCGATGCCGAGGTAGAGGAGGGATGCGGTGGGCTCGATCGGCCATCTATCGGGGAGGCTTGTCCCCGTCACCACCATCAACCCGGCGAAAAAGAGTGTCCCGGAAAAAGCCTGAAAGATCGTCAGAAAGAGGGGACGGAACTTGCGCGTGAGGTGCTTCATGGTCAGAATATACCCGGTCGCGGTCACCATGGCAAGAAACTCCATCGTATTGCCGTAGATCGGATGGGGAGCCGAAGTGCTCACCGGAGCGCCCAGACTCAGCCACACCGCACCGATGAAGGCCAGTACCCCGCCGGCAATGATCCGGATCGTGATCCGCTCCCGGATCCACAACCACGCGCCCAGAGCCACCATGATCGGGAGCAGGGCGGTGATCATCCCCGCCTGAGATGCGGTGGTGTTCTTAAGCGCTTCAGCCTCGAAGATAAAATAGAAGCACGGCTCAAACAGCGCCATGATCAGCAGGTACTTCCAGTCGCTGCGGGTGATCTCAAGCCCCCGCAGTGCATCGCGGAAGAACAGAAGCACAAACACCGAGGCGATCGCCATCCGGGCAAAGATCACAAACCAGGGATCAAACTGTGCAAACGCATACTTGAGCGCGACAAACGAACTCGCCCACAACGCCATCGCACCCACCAGGGCAAGGACGGTCAAAGGGGCGGTGTGATCGTGGGATGATGGCATGGGGTCTCCTGTTGTTACCGTTCTCTCTTTTTTCCGTATCGGCGGTAGCCGCCGGTTTTGCCCTTGATATGGCAGTTTTCGCAGATGCTGAAGCGGTAGGAGAGGTCAAGGACAGCGCCGCACCGGCGGCACTGTTTGACGAGATCCCCTTTGGCAAGCGACGTTTCGATGAAGCGGTTGAGCCGGGTGCGGGCGGCAATGGCAGCTTCAGTGTCGGGAAACTGCTCAGGGAAGCGGAAGCTCAGCCACAGATACAGCGAGACCTCCTTGACCCGGTCTTCGGCGTTGAGGAGCTCTTCGTTGGTGTGGGCGCAGGGGGGCAGATCGCGGGGCGAAATGTAGGGGACAGATTCCCCTTTTTCGAGGTGCTTGAGGTAGCGATGGAAGACCGACTCGATGTAGGGGGAGTTGATGCTCACAGGGGCGGTGGCGAGGTGATAGCGGGAGCGCAGGTCGAGGTCGTAACCCCCCACGATCTCGGCGATTTCGAGCATCGATTCGATGTTGGCGGCTTGAAAAGGCCCCTCAAACTCCATGTTCTCGGCAAAAAAGGTGAGGATGTGCAGCAGATCGTCCGTCTCGAGAATCTCTCCGATGAGCATCACATGGTGGAGGCTTGCCATGACCGAAACCGGCAGTGCAATGTCGGGAAGGGGGGTGTGGAATTTGGCGGCAATCGTCTCGAGGGTGGGGGCGTCGAGGGCGCCGATGTATCCGTGCTCGTGCATCCCGTACCGTCCGGCGCGTCCGGCGATCTGGAGGATCTCAGTGGTGGTGAGTTCCCGGCGGCGCAGTCCGTCGAATTTGTTGTCCCGGGCAAAAAGCAGGGTGCGAATCGGCAAATTAAGCCCCATGGCAATGGCATCGGTCGCGACAAGGATATCGTTTTCCCCTTCGCGGAATTTGCGCGCTTCTTCGCGGCGCACCTCGGGAGAAAGGTTGCCGTACACCACAGAAACACGGTGGTGCAAACCAAGTCTCTGCTTGAGCGAAAGCACCTCCTTGCGCGAAAAGGCCACAATGGCCGTGGCCGGCTTGATCCGCTTGAGCGGGGTAGGGGTGTGCATCACTTCGAGGGGATTTTTGCGCTCGAAGTGCATCACTTCCAGCTCCTCCCCGAGGTAGGCGGCCAGCT
Organism: Campylobacteraceae bacterium; assembly: GCA_027031505.1. Classification (GTDB taxonomy): domain Bacteria; phylum Campylobacterota; class Campylobacteria; order Campylobacterales; family Sulfurovaceae; genus S017-3. Next base: position 4,840 of record JALVQH010000314.1, read on the forward strand.
CAGTCACCGCCGGAATGGCATCGGCCGATCCGGTGAGGATCACGGTGCGCGCCGGTGCACCGATGAAGGCGTTGGCCCATGCCCAGCCCCGGTCGCGGTCGGCGATCATCTGGATCTCGTCGATGACGCAGCAGTCGACATCGGCTTCGAAGTTGAGCATCTCAATCGTAGAGCTGATGTGGGTCGATTCCTCATCAAGAATCTCCTCCTCACCGGTAATGAGGGAGGCAGCGACGTTGTGTTCCCGCAGCGATTCGTACCCTTCGAGTGCCAGCAACCGGAGAGGGGCGAGGTAGTAACCGGTCCGGGCGGTACGGAGATGGCGCATCGCCGCATACGTTTTGCCGCTGTTGGTCGGTCCGGCATGGAAGAGAATTTTCCGTTTGAGAGAGCGGGCGAGGGGGAAGAGCTGTTTGAAATCCCGGATGGTTTTGGCCAGAAGCTCTTCGCGTTTCTTTTTTTCCCGCAGCGGTCGGAGATACGCATCAAAATGGTAGAGAATACGCCGGAGGGTCTTGCCCTTGATTTTGAGGGTACCCGAACTGATGATTTGGGGTTTTAGAAATCGAAGTATATGTTCCCATACAACACCACTCGAAATGTCAAGTCCTGCAGCAAGGTCATTTGCTTCATCATATAGCTCCCGGAGCGCTTCGTCGAAACTGAAAAGAGTTTGTTCATTGACGGCGCCCAGATCTTCAGCGACGGGGAGGGGCTGCCCCCGCCAGATATGGGCGTACAGGAACGATTTGTCATACACTACCCGGATCCGGTAAGGGAAAGTATGCCCCCGCACATCAAGCACTTTGTTCTTCTCAACAGCATACTGATCCCCAAGATCGATCAGAAAGTATCCGGGTGACATCCGGTGAACAATCGTCTCCATAAGCATGAAGTCAATCGGTGTATGCCACAGATCTCCCTCCGGAGGCATACGGCGCAGATAGACCTCGATCTGTTCGGGAGTAAGGTAGGGATGTTCACGCACAAACAACTCGGCGATGAACGCATCGATCCGGGCTTGCTTGTCGGCAATGAGGATGCTTTTGTGTTCCGAAAGCTCACGGAGGATATGTGTATCGTCCTGCCCAAGCAGAGCAGGGAGGTCAAGCCCCCGTGAACGTACCAGCAGAGTTCTGGCAAAATCGTGTTCCGGCAGAGCAAACACAAACGAGTGATAAAACGCCATCTCCCCATCACTCTCAAGAGTTACTTTCAGCTGTGCTTCAAGCCGTGCGGTACGGGTCTTGAGCCGACGGTAGTGGAGAGCATTGGCAATCTTTTCCGGGGTGATTCTGGCCGCGCGGACATCGATAAACTGCTCAAGAATCGCCTGTTCCTCCCCGGCGGTATGTTCATGAGCAGCCAGCAGCGTGAGGATTTTCTCGACAGTGTCCTGCGGAGGAAGCGAAGAGGGTGCGGAAGAGGGGGGATGTTTCCGTTTGCCGACAAGATAATCCACGATGTTTTTGCGCTGAGTATACTCCCCTTCGCTCCAGAGACGCCGCAATCCGCGGACAATCGCATCGTGCTCCAGTGTCGGGAGATTCAGGTCGGCAATGAGCGCCAACTCCACAAGGAGATCATCCGGAAGCGTCGCAATCGCCTCGTCAAAAGGGATCCCGCCGAAAAGCTCCCGAACGGTATTGTTGAGTTTGATTCGATGTTTTCGTTTTTTACTGGCCATACAACACTTCTTTGTCATAATGATAGCAGAATCCGTCTATATCTTTGTCTCCTTATTGCCGCACCAAAAATAATCTGAATGTTTGATGCTGCAATTTTGTTCATAATCAAGGCAGATTTTCTCGAAGAGAGTGCAAGTCCTGCAGATTTTTTCACGTACATCTCATCTCGTCTCGCTCTCTCAAAAGTTCAGACTATTTGTTGGTGCGGTAATAATAAAAAATATTTATGAATATCTTTTGAGATATTTCTAAATATTTTTAAAAGATGTTCTCTACTGAACATTGCAATAAAACGGTATATATTTTATAATATATGCTTAAAGTTTGAAAACAGAGTACAAACTATGGTATAATCCTGAAAAATATCCATCAATATCAAACAAACAGCACCGGAGTATTCTCAGTATGAAAAGTTGGAAACAGACATTTGTATTTTTCGTTTTCCTGATGCTCTCTGGTGCTGGAGATTCAGTTGCGGCTCATGGTACCGGAAGGCATCATGCCGACCCCATGCGCGTCCTCAGTGCCTCCGGATACCCGTCGGAGAGGAAAACAACGACAAAAACCGTGCCCACCGGCACAAATCTTTCAGCCAATCATCTCGATTTCAGCACCATCGGATCCGAATCGCCGGTTGCCCATACACCCGATCTCCCTCCTGAAACGTCTCCAAAACATCCCCGGTCGGCATCAACCCGGCTCCCCGGAGAGAAAACACTTTTTTTCACATCGGATGACGGACCGCTTGCAGGAACGGCAAATCTTCTGAATGTACTGAAGGAAGAGGGGATCAAAGCAACAATGTTCTATATCGGACGCAATATCGTCAAATCACCTGATTTGTTCCATCGGGCATTGGCAATGCCCAACCTCCTTGTTGCCAACCACACCTATACCCATGCCAACAACCATTATCAACGTTTTTACCGCCGATCGGCGCAGAGGGTTGTTGATGATATTGACCGGGCTCAAAAGATCATCGGGGGCGCCAAATACCTGCGCCTGTGCGGCCGGAATGTCTGGCGCCTGCCCCATATTTACCGAAACGACTGGGCAATTCGTCCTGCCGAAAAGAGCAGGGAGGTTGCCAAATACGATGCATTGGCCAATCGGGGATATTTCATCTACGGATGGGATATCGAGTGGCTCTTCAATCATACAACACAGCGCCCCTTGTTCAGCGGAACAGAGATGGCACGCCGGGTTCGTCTTCTGTACCGCAGCGGGCGAACAGCCCAAAAAGGGAAGATCATCCTCCTTGTGCACGATTTCATGTGGCAATCGGCAGCCAACGTCCGGCAGTTGCGAACCTTTATCCATATTATGAAGGCTGAAGGGTGGACATTTGATACGATCGATGCCTACTGCAGCACAACCCCGGCAGTTTATGAGCAGACACACAAGCCTGCAACGGCGGTCACACCATCATTGCCTCCAGAGAAGGAGGCCGAATCCAACCAGACGACCCCCGCATTATCGTCCAGATCAATAAAAAAGCATTTTGCACATGCAGCCGGATCCGCCCGAAAAAATGTTTCACCCAATAAGACCGCCCGGTCTCTCTCACCGGCAGATTTGGCTATGCAGTTGAGCAATGCTATTCGCAAACAACAGTTTCTCCGCATTCGAAAACTTCTCGCCCGCGGAGCCAGGATCAACGGCCGTGATCCCACCGGTGAAATCCCCCTCAATCTCGCCATCAAAACCAATAATGCCGTACTGGTGCGTATGCTGGTGGAGCAGGGGGCTGATATTTTCAGAACCGACGCATACGGTATGAGCCCCATGGGCATAGCCCGCGAACTTCGCAATACAATCATTATACACTATCTCATCCGGCAAATTACCCATAAAAGAAACAGACACAAACTGCCCCGAAAAAGTTTTTTTGACGGCAGCATCGGGTGAAATTAGATCATTAATGTTTTTTTAATTGTTTTTATGATATAAAGGAGAGTGGAGTTATTTTATAGCGCATCGTAAATGTATATAATTATTTGGAGACACGGAGATGAAGAGAAGATATATTCTTCGCGGTGCGGTTATGGGGATTTTTCTGCTCGCATTCAGCAGATATGAGAATATTTCTGACGAAAAGACCCCTGCCGGAATCGGAGAAGTTGTATCAAAGACAGTCACTGACAAAGAGGCAGAAACCGGTACAGGAGATACAGTTACACAGCTGGTCAAAGCACTGTTGCCTGCTGCCCGTCCGGTCAACAACCTCGACCGTGCATTACCCGACCACCTCTCCAGTAATAATATCATCTGCATGAAGAGAAGCGATCCCTCTGCAGTCGCACTTTTGACGACTGCAGCCGTGCAATCGCCTGAAACAAAATGCACAACAGCGGATACGACCGCAACCCCAGACACAATAACTTCCAGACACAGACCATTCAATGATGCCCGGTTTAAACGGGTATCACCCCAAAAGCACAACAAAGGAGACAGGAGAAATGAAAAGAAAAGTTATTATGAACCTTGCGGGTGTTCTGGTGACAGCATCACTCGCACTGACCGGGTGTAAATTCAGCGATTTATTTGGCCAGAACTCTGATATCAATGTACACACAGGAGCAGGAGGCACAGAAGAGACGAACAATCCCGGCGACGACACAGGCATCATCCAGAATTATGACCATATCCCCAAAGGCGATGCGCTGACCGACCGCATGGCGGTGCGGTTCCTCGATATGGCGACCTTCGGTTCCACACCGGAAGCGGTGGCTGCACTGCGCAAAAAGGGGGTCGTCGCCTGGGTGGACGAGCAGCTTGCCAAACCCTGGGAGCGCAAAAAGGACAGCGTGCTCTACCAAACCATCCATCAGATACTCGAAAGCGGTCCTTACATTCATGTC
>JALVQH010000315.1 GCA_027031505.1 Campylobacteraceae bacterium
CTCATGAGCCAACGTCGAGAGAGCCTCCTGGGGATAGAAGTCGTCGATACTCCATCCGGCAGTGCCGCCATCGTCATTGGCAAACATTACTGAATCAATGTAAAACATGATCCGCTCGTTGGAACCGGGAATAAAACTCTGTACATAATTGTCTTTGGAATAAAAATACCCGATAGTTCCGGCGTCGGGACTGTCGTCGTCGTCGATATCGGTCAGCAAGATATCGATCGTATCGGTTGTATCGATAACGTTGGGAAATTTTGCATGGGCTCTGTCTCCCCACTCCTCACCGTAGATGGCGGTGTCCCAGTCGTAAATATCGTTATCCTCTCCAGGCTGCAGAAAGGCCTGGGAGAGTGCGTCCACCATCTCCTGTGTGATGCAGGTCTGCTTGAAACATCCTGAGCCAAACGCATCATTGGAGACCCATATTTTTAGTGTTTTCTTCCCAAATTTTGTTTGAACGTCCCGGGTAATTTTGCGAAGACTGGCCGTGGTAGAATACCATCCGCTTTCATCCAGATAGAAAGAATATTGAATTCCCCGGGGAGTGTCAACCAAATCAGGATCGCATCCCGCGCCCATAATTCCTACAAAAATCATGACGGTGAATAAAAAGATTTTGCGAGACATCAGGTCGATCCCTTTTGAACAATGATAAATGAAGTATAACAGAAAATTGTGAAGACAAAAGGAAATGCAAGAAAAAGAGAGGCGAACACAACAGGTGCTCCCGGGAAAAATTCCCGAGGAGCCGTTTAGCGGATCAAATCAAATGGATTATCGATGACATTCTTGCGATCAACAATATATGGAATAAGGGCAGTCTGGCGGGCACGCTTGATAGCGACGGTGACCATCTCCTGATGGCGTTTGCAGTTGCCGGTCAGACGACGGGGCATGATCTTGAAACGCTCTGAGAGGCTGAATTTCAAGAGGTTGAGGTCTTTGTAATCGATGAATTCGACTTTCTGCTCACAGTAGCGGCAGTAGCGTTTTTTGAATTTTCTTCTTTCGGCCATAATGTTTTTCTCCTAAAATGGTATTTCATCTTCGTCAATGTCGATTTCGGGGACGCTTGGAGCAGAGGTGTTCTGCTGCTGCGGCGCAGCCTGTGCGGCAGTGGGGGCAGTGTGACTGTAGCTGCTTTCTTGCTGTTGTTGTGCGGAGGTACCGTACGAGCTGCTGCTGTAGCTTCCGCCACCTGGGTTGTCCCCCCGGCTGTCGAGCATTTTCATCTCCTGGACGGTCACGGAGTGTTTGGAGCGTCTTGTGCCATCCTGAGCGGTCCATTGCTCGAGCACGAGGCGCCCTTCGACAAGGACTTTGCTCCCCTTGTGCAAGTACTGATTGGCGATTTCGGCGGTACGTCCGAAGAAGGTGATATCGATAAACATCACCTCCTCTTTCTGTTCACCGGATTGATCTTTCCATCGGCGATTAGTGGCGATGCCGGTGTTGCCGATGGCGGTGCCGCTCTGGGTGTAGCGCACTTCGATGTCCCGGGTCAGATTGCCGACCAGAATCACTTTGTTGTACATGGGGAACTCCTCTAAGGTTTACGCCTCTTTGTTGGCAGGCTCTGCAGCGGGCTCGGCCGCTTCTGATACAGGGGTTTCTTTTTGTTTCGGTTCGACAGGTGCATGCTGTTTCTGGTTGGTGGCCGCAACCATTTTGTCAAACTGTTCAATCTCTTTTTTCCTGGTGTATTTGACCGTCATAAACTTGAGGATCTCTTCGTTGTAGCGCATCTGGCGCTCCAGCTCGGCGATGAGGGTTGCCGGAGCCCTGTAGTAAACGACGGTGTAGTATCCGCGTTCGTTTTTTTCGACCGGGTATGCCAGCTTGCGCATTCCCATATCGTCGACCGCGACAATCTCGCCGCCATTATCGGTGATGATCGCGATGGTTTTCTCGATCTGTGCTTTGGTCTCCTCGTCGGTCAACGTAGGTTTGACGACAAACAGCGTTTCGTAATGATTCATCGGTATCCTTCTTGTGGTTTGATAGCCCGTCTTGCCGTATCGCAAACAGATACGCCCAAAAACGAGCAAGAAATTTGGAAGAGATATTTTATCGAAAGGGGGCTTAGAGATACCCCTGCAACCGTATCAACGCCCCATACAGCAAACTCTCCTTGTCGATGCTGCCCGGTCTCTTGAGGCTCAGTTCGGTCTCAAGGAGGTGTTCGTAGATCTTGAGCAGAGAGGCGGTTTTGACGCGCAGGGCGAGGGCGGCTTTTTGTTCTTCGATCTGGCGGGGGAGTTTGTAGCCGAGGATCTCTTTGGAGTCGGGGGCTCCGTGGAGGCGGATGTAGGCATGGAAGAGGAAGATTTGGTTGACAAAAAACTGCGTTGCGCGGAGGATGGAGTATTCATCTTCGCCGAGATCGAGGAGTTTGGTCAGCGTCTCGGTGACGGGTTTTTTGGCAAACAGATCGATCAGAAGCTGCTCGACGGCGAGCGGGGCGGTGGAGTAGACAAGGCGGTCGATATCCCGGCTGTCGATTTTGCGACCGAGGATGGCGAGTTTCTCAAGCTCTTTGGCGCAGAGTGCGAGGTTGTTATTCAGCAGCGTCAGGAGGTGGGTGAGGGCATAGTGGTCAATGTCCACACCGAGAGCTTGCGCCTTCTGGGTCAGGACGGTGATCCCGTCGCGGACATTGGGCTCGAAGAAACGTACCCACACGCCCCCCTTTTTGTCCGAGAAGCTGGCCTGCAAACTTCGGGCATCGGAGCTGGAACCCTCGTAGGCATAGAGGAAGTAATTGTCCTCATTTTTATTGGCCAGTTCGACGAGGGTGTCGAGCTCTTTTTTGGGGATCTTCTTGTCGCGGCGGATGAGCAGGAGGTTTGTCCCGCCAAACAGGGAACTCTGCGAGAGATAGCTGCGTGCCTGGTCGAAGCTGTACTCGTCGTGGTAGAGGGCAAGGGTAGATTCGGCAGCATCGAGGCGGGTTTTGTAGAGGTCGAGGTAGTGGTCGATCATGTAGTCGTTGTCGCCGTAGAGGAGGACGGCATGGGGGAGAGCTTTGGCGAGGCGTTGGTCAAATTCGCGTTGGTACATCAAAAGCCTCCGGCTTTTGAAGTGAATAGTGAATAGTGAATAGTGAATAGTTCTGG
>JALVQH010000316.1 GCA_027031505.1 Campylobacteraceae bacterium
TTTGTCGGCTGGGACGGAATCGCAATCTTTGACGAGGCGATCGATGCCGTGCGCCTCGCGACCGAATACGCTGCCCAGTATCAGAAGTATTCTGAAGCGTGTGGACGGTGTGCTCCGGGGCGCTGGGGCGGGCGGATTCTGTACGACTTGCTGGACAAGATTGCCCGGGGCGAAGGGGAATTTGCTGATATTGAGCATCTTCGGGAGGTTGCACGCACCATGATGCTCACCTCCAAATGCGAGATCGGACGCACCGTTCCCAAACCGATCCTTGATCTCATGGAGCACTACAAAGAGCAATTTGATACCTGCATCGTCGAGCAGAAACCTTCGCACCACTACCATGAGGAGAAAACCTATATCGCCAAAGTGACCGCTCCGTGCAGTGACGCATGCCCCTCACACGTCGATATCCCGGGATACATAGAAGGGGTACGGGATATGCAGTTTGCCGATTCGCTCAAAGCGACCCGCCAGACCATGCCGCTGGCGCACACCTGCGGCCGGGTATGCCCTCATCCGTGTGAAGACGCATGCCGTCGCGCCAATCTTGATGAACCCGTCTCCATCATGGAGCTTAAACGTCTCGGAGCCGATTATGAGACCGATCACGGGATGGGGTATCTCCACCCGCAGGAGCCCAAACCGCTCCGCAACGATGGCAAAAAAGTGGCCATCATCGGTGCGGGTCCTGCCGGACTGACTGCCGCGTATTATCTGGCACTTGAGGGGATCAAAGTCGATATTTTTGAAGAACTTCCTGTTCTCGGAGGTGAAGTTGCCGTCGGAGTTCCTGAATACCGGATGCCGGTTGACAAATACAACAAGGATATCGAGCTGGTCACCTCGATGGAGGCGGTCACCGTCCATACCGGCCATCGGGTCGACGCCGAGCGCCTCAAGGAGATCGATGCCGAGTACGACGCCACACTGCTGGCTTTCGGTACCCGCCTCTCCAAAAAAGTCCGTGCCGATAACGAGCGTGCCGAAATCAAAGGGTACTGGGGTGCGATCGATATGCTCGACCGCGTCAACCTCTGGACCAAATACGGTATCGGCTCTCCCGCTTCCGAAGAGCTCAAAGACAAAACCGTCGTCTGCGTCGGAGGTGGATTTACCTCCATGGACGTTGTTCGATGTGCGGTGCGTGAAGGGGCCAAGAAAGTGATTATGCTCTATCGTCGGGATGAGAAAACGATCATTCGAAATACCACCTACGAAGAGTATCACGAAGCGGTAGAAGAGGGTGTGGAGTTTATTTTTCATTCGGCGGTTGAAGAGATTGTCGATGAAAACGATGTGCTCAAAAAGCTCAAGGTGAACAAGTTTGAACTCGTTCCCGACCCCGACGGCGGCCGTCCTCAACTGGTCAAGATCGAAGATGGGGATTTTGAAATCGAGACCGACTTCCTGATCCCGGCAGTTTCGCAGGCAGCCGATTTGCAAATCCTGCCCAAAGAGTGGGATGTCAAGCTCACCAGCTGGAATACGCTGCTGACCAACGGCAAAGACTACATGACCTCCCGCCCCGGACTCTTTGCAGCCGGCGACTGTGAGTACGGTCCGATGACCATCGTCAATGCCGTCGGACAGGCCAGGCGTGCCGCTTCGGTCATCAGCCGGTATATCTATGACGGTACAGTCTCTTTGACCGATGAAGAGATCATGGAAGATCACCTCAACAAACTCAAAGTGTACGACAAAAACGAAACCGTAACCGGGTGGATGCCCGGCCTCCCGCGTCAGCAGAGCGAGAAGCTTGGCGTGGATGAGCGCAAAACCAACAACAAAGAGGTCAACCTCGGGTTTACCGGCGGGGAAGCGATTGCCGAAGCAGAGCGCTGCATGCGGTGTTATTATATCTCAATGGTGGCGGTGTAATATGAGTATCCGTGAACCCAACAAAACCATAACCGTGACGATCGACGGACAGGAATGCCGGGGTGAATGGGGGCAGACAATCCTTCAAGTAGCGCGGGCCAATGACATCTACATCCCCACCATGTGCTATCTCTCCAAAGTCGAGCCCATCGCCTCATGCCGTATGTGTGTGGTTGAGGTCGAGGGGGTTGAGGGGATGATCCTCTCCTGTCAGGAGAAAGCGGTTGACGGTGCCGTGATCACGACCAATTCAGATGACCTCTACCGTGAACGGCAGAATATCACCCGTCTTTACGATGTCAATCACCCTCTTGAGTGCGGTGTCTGTGACAAAAGTGGCGAATGTGACTTGCAGAGCAAGACGGTGGAATTCGGGGTTGATCAGCAGACCTTTGCGGCTCGTGATCAGCACCGACCGGTGCAGGATTGGGGATTTATCTCCTACGATCCGTCTCTGTGCATTCTGTGTGAAAAATGTGTACGCGTCTGCAACGAAGTCGTCGGCGATGAAGCGCTTCAGATCAGTGTGGGCGGCTACAAATCTACCATCATCAACACCAAACTTGACCAGCAATGTGCCGAATGCGGCGAGTGTATGGCCGTGTGTCCGGTGGGTGCGCTGGTGAGTACCGACTTTAAATACACGGCCAACGCCTGGGAGATGGAGAAGATCCCGGCCAGCTGTGCCCACTGCTCAAGCGGATGCCAGCTCTATTATGAGGTCAAACACACCTCGATCGATAATCCCGACCCCCGCATCTACCGTGTGACCAACGAGCATGAATTCAGCTCACTGTGCGGGGCGGGGCGATTTGCCTTTGATTACGCCAACGAAGGGGTGCAGCAGGATGCCAGGGCGTTTGACCAGGCTGTGACTGCATTGCGTCAGGCCGATACGATTCGGTTTTCGGGTGTGATCACCAACGAAGAGGCGCTTCTTCTTGAACGGCTGCGTGAAGCGCTCGCTGTCAGACTGGTCTGCGACGATGCGTATGGATACCAGCGTTTCCTTGCCGCCTATCGCAGTATCAGCGGTTCGACGCTCTATGAAGCTTCTCTCAAAACCGTTGCCGATTCACAGGCTGTTGTGGTTTTTGGAACCCGTATTTATGACGACAATCCGATGGTCAAGTATCATATGGCGATGGCAAGCAAACACCACAAGGCTCGCATCGTCTACCTCCATCCGATGGAGGATGCCCGCATTCAAAATCTCGTTACCCAGTATATCAAGTACGAAGCGGGGAGCGAAGAAGGTGTTGCGGCCTTGCTTGCGGCGACGCTGCTCGCCGGAAAAACGGTATCCGATCCACTGGCAGGGGTATTGGACAATCTGGATATCGGCAATCTGAGTGCCGAGAGCAATGTCGGGGAAGAAGAACTCGATACTCTGAAGCGGTCGCTCTGGAAAAAAGAGGGCTTTACCCTCATCGTCGGTGCCGATCTTTACAACCATCCCGAGGCCGAAAACATTGCCCGCTTTATTGCGGCGATTGAACGGTATAGTGATTTCAAAGTGCTCATCGTTCCGCCGGCGACCAATGCCCGCGGTGTCGCAGAGATTTGTACCCTCAGCGAAGCCGTCGAAGGGTATACGGTCGGATACAATGCACCGGGTGATTTTGTTCTCTCGGCTCTGGGAGATGGTGACCTCGATATGCCGGCACTCAATCAGCAGGAGGGAACCTTGACTACCGTGGATCAGCGGGTAGTACCGACCCATCCGGCACTCCCCTATGAAGGGTATACGCTCAATCAGCTTGCCAATGCTCTGGGTGTCGGGAGCCGCTATACCATCGACCAGACGCCACACCTGCCCCGGGACAAAGGGTACAAGGCGATCGCCTTTGACGATCTTCCGGACTATTTTGATGCACTGGGAGGGGAGCATCGCGGGTATCTCCTTTCACCCGGAGAGGTTGAGACCCGTGATGTTTTTAGTGAGATTGAAGAACTTCCCGCCTATGACGGCCTCGTGGTGTACCGGTGCAACGAAGGCAGCGCCTTTGGTCCGTTTGATGCCCGTTCGGTTCACAGGAAACACGAAGCGGTGCTTAAAGGTTCCGAACAGTTTGCTGTTGCGGCCAGACTGAAGGGGGGGGAGCGGATCCGCTTTGAGCTGGATGGTGAGAGCTATGAGCGAGTGTTTCGTATTGATACGACGCTCAAAGGAACCGTAGCGATCCATCCCGTCTGGGACAGGGGATTAAGTGCTTTTGCGCTATCCTCTTATCGGTTTTCCCAGCTGAAATTTGAAACGACAGGGAACGAATGATGAGCAATAATATCACGATCACGATCGATGGCATCGCGTGTGAAGCACAGGAAGGAGAATACATCCTCAACGTGGCACGCGCCAACGGTATCTACATCCCCGCGATCTGCTACCTGACCCGCTGTTCGCCCACTCTGGCGTGCCGCATCTGTCTCGTTGAAGCTGACGGCAGGCGGGTCTATTCATGCAATGCCAGGGTCAAAGACGGCATGAACATCGTCACACAGAATGAAGCGATCCTTGAGGAGCGTCGTGCCATCATGGAAGTGTACGATGTCAACCACCCGCTTCAGTGCGGTGTCTGCGATCAAAGCGGAGAGTGTGAACTGCAGAATTATACTCTCGAACTCGGTATCGATTCTCAGCACTATGCGATCCCCGATACCAAACGCGGTACGGCCGACTGGAGCAGTGTTCTCCACTATGATGCTGGACTCTGCATCGTGTGTGAACGGTGCGTTACGGTCTGCAAAGATATGATCGGAGATGCCGCGCTCAAGACCGGCCCCCGCGGCGGCGACCCCCTCGACAAATCATACAAAGCCACGATGCCCAAAGATGCCTACAGTATGTGGAACAAACTCCAGAAGTCGGTCATCGTTCCCAGCAACGGAACAGAATATACCAACTGTTCCGACTGCGGAGAGTGCACGGCAGTGTGCCCGGTCGGTGCCTTGACTGAACGGGATTTTGTCTACCAGTCCAACGCCTGGGAACTCAGGCAGATTCCGGCCACCTGTGCCCACTGCTCGAGCGGATGCCATATCTACTACGAGACCAAACACACTGCCATCGGCAATTCCAAAGAGAAGATCTATCGGGTCAAAAATGAATGGAACTACCAGTCCCTCTGTGGTGCCGGACGTTTCGGATACGATTACGAGAACAGCAGCGCCGTGAAAGACAAAACAGCATTTGACCGTGCCGTGGCGGCATTGCAAAAAGCCGATACGATCCGCTTCAGCTCCATGATCACCAACGAAGAGGCACTAATGCTTCAGACCCTCAAAGAGACGCAGGGGGTTCGTCTGGTCAATCCCGATGCACGGGCGTTTCAGTCGTTCCTGCGCGCATATGCAGAGGCATCGGGGCAGGGGATCTATCCGGACGATTTCAAGTCGATCATGAGAGAGAGCGACTTTGTCGTCACCGTCGGCACCAAACTCCGCAACGACAACCCCAACGTCCGCTATGTTTTTAACAACATCCAGAAGATGAACAAAGGTGCGGGTATCTATTTCCATCCGGTGGGGGATGCGCTGGTTCCGACGTTTGGAAAAAATGTCGAGACATTTGAGCACAAACCCGGGGAAGAGGAGCTGGCGATGCATCTTGTTCTCGATCTTTTTGCCGATCGGGAGGCGCTACCCGATTCGGTACGGAAGACGATCGAAGCGTATCATGAGCCCCGCACGAGAACTGTCACCGAGAAGGTGATGGAGGAGGTGACCGTCACCGAAACGGATCCGGAAACTGCTGAAGAGAAAACCGTCACGAAAAAGGTGCCAAAAACCGTTGAAAAAGAGGTCGAATATGATCACAACGGTCTGGTAGAAGCACTTGGAGGCGATGCGGAGCATTTTGACGAGATCTTCGGGAAAATGATGAATAAGAAAGAATCCTTTGCCCTGATTCTTGGCGAAGATCTCTATTTTCATCCCCGGGCTGACAATCTGGCACGATTAGCAGCACTGATTGAGGATGTGTGTGCAATGAAGCTGGCGATGGTGCCTCCGAGGAGCAATGCTCTCGGGGTTGCGCTCATTTGTGATCTTGATGCCGAAGCGACGGGATACGTCGTCGGATATAATGCACCCGGCGACTTTATCCTCTCGGCGCTTGGAACGGGAGATCTCGATATGCCTGCTCTCAACCAGCAGGAAGGAACCCTGACAAACATGAACAAGCGGGTCGTCCCGACCAATGCCGCACTGCCATACGGGGGGTATGAACTCAACGATCTGATGAACAGTCTGGGGCTGGGCAAAACGCTTACGGTCGACTGGACGACGAGTCTGCCGGAAGACCGGGGCTTTGTCGCGATCGATTTTGATGCGCTCCCCAACGGGTATGCCAACGACGGACAGGAACACCGGGGATATCTTCTTGATGTGCCGCCCGCTGAAAAAACAGCGACTGAGATTGCTCCCTTTGATGGTGATGGTGTCCTGGAGGGACAGATTGCCTACCGTTGCAATCCCCAGCGACAGTTCAGTGACTTTACCGACAAAGCTCATCAGATCTTTGAACCGTTTGCCCTCTACGCTTCCCCGGAAAAAGCCGAAGAACTTGGCAAGCGTGTCACGGTCGTCTTCGACAGAGGATCGCTGGAGCTCGATGTGATCGTCGATGAGCGCATCCGTGGTGACATCGTTGAGATCCCTGATTTTCAGAGTAACAAAAATATCTACGCGTTGTTTGGTGACAACCGATATGCAACAGTAACATTACGAAAGGGTTCATGATGGAAGTAACATACCTCGGCGTCATTATCAAAGCGATCCTGATCCTTGCGATCATCTCAGCTGTAGCCGGATTCGGCACCTATATTGAACGGAAAATTCTTGCCTTCATGCAGCGGCGACTGGGGCCGATGCATGTCGGGCCGTACGGCTTGCTCCAGATAGCAGCCGACGGGATCAAGCTCTTCACCAAAGAGGACTTCATTCCTCAGAATGCCAACAAACTGATCTTTATGATCGCACCGATCATCACAGCAGCGACGGCTTTTATCGCTCTTTCGGCAGTGCCGGTATTTCCGGACTTTACGATCTTCGGGATCTTTGTCCCTTCGGTTGCTTCCGATATCAACATCGGGATATTGTTTGTCCTCGGGATGATGGCGGCCGGCCTCTACGGACCCCTGCTGGCCGGAATGAGCCAGGCCAACAAATGGGGGCTGATCGGTGCTGCACGTACGGCTGCGCAGTTTGTCAGCTATGAAGTGGTCACCGGTTTGTCCCTGCTGGCACCGATCATGATGGTTGGATCGCTTTCGTTGATCGATTTTAATCATTACAACGAAACGCATGCATGGATGGTGTTTACGCAGCCGTTGGCATTTGTCCTCTTTTTGATCGCCGGATTTGCCGAGACCAACCGGACGCCGTTTGACCTGCTCGAGCATGAAGCCGAAGTGGTTGCGGGATACGCTACCGAATACAGCGGAATGCGCTGGGGAATGTTTTTTATCGGCGAATACGCCAACATGATCACGATCGCAGTGCTTGCGTCGATCGTGTTTCTTGGCGGCTATACCGATCTGGGATTTATTCCCGGCTGGCTGGCCATCATCCTCAAAATTGCCTTCATGTTCTTCCTGATGCTGTGGGTGCGTGCTTCCTGGCCGCATGTGCGACCGGATCAGTTCATGTGGCTTGCGTGGAAAGTTTTAATGCCATTAGCCGTGATCAATGTTGTAATTACCGGCATCGTGATCATGGTGTAAGGAGAGTCGATGAGTTTAGAACAGTTTAAAAACCGTAACGTTGGAGTTCAGCACTACCGTATGCTCGATCTGTCCCATACGCCGCAGACGGGATGGGGACAGTTCAAGCAGGTAGTACGCCGCACACTGAGTCTGGAGCTTTTCGTGGGATTGAAGGTCACGCTTCGTGAGATGACCAAAGCGCTCTTTTTTGGAAAAATGCACACCACAAAGTATCCGTTTGAGAAGCTCCCTGTCGGGCCGCGCTACCGCGCGATCCATGAGATGAAGCGCCTGCTGGAAAGCGGTCATTACCGCTGCATCGGATGTGGATTGTGCGAAAAGATCTGCCCGGCTGATGCGATTCGAATCGAGACCGCCTATGGTGAGGATCAACGCAAACAGGTTCAGGAATACACCATCAATTTCGGCCGATGCATCTTCTGCGGGTATTGTGCCGAAGTGTGTCCGGAGCTGGCTATCGTCCACGGTGGGCGCTATGAGACTGCAAGCGAACAGCGGGCAAGTTTCTCTCTGTTTGATGACATGTTGACACCGATCGACCGCCTGAAGGAGCAAAAAGAGTTTCCCGGATACGGTTCAGTTTCGCCCGATGCGGACAAGCGCATCCATAAAACGCCGCTGGCGTATTAAGGAGAAAACGATGATACCGTTTGCTTTTTATCTCTTTGCCGTGCTGATCACCGGATTGTTTCTCGTGGCTGTCCTGAGCAGAAATGTTCTCTATGCTATGACATCACTGGCAGCCGGGATGGTGCTGATCTCCGGTTTGTTTTTCATCCTTGGCGCCGACTTCCTCGGTGTGGTGCAGCTGATCGTCTATGTGGGTGCCGTGATGGGACTGTATGCATTTGCGATGATGTTTTTTGATGTGAGCCGTGAGGTTCGGGAGACGCGCAGCAATCCCTGGCTGGTTTTTCTCCTCGGAGGCGGCATTGCCCTGATGCTTGTGGTGATGTTTGCCGCACCCATTGTGGGCGATTCGGTCAAAGCCCTTTATCCCCCTGTTGCCCATACGACCAACCCTCAGGCGGTAGGGCTGGTGCTCTTCACCAAGTATCTGCTGCCCTTTGAGGTCGCTTCGGTGATGCTGCTTGTGGCGATGATCGCCGGCATCATCCTTGCCGGCAGGAAAATGGAGATCAGCCTTTCGGCCATGGATGAAGACATCCTGCCGGAGACAAAGGAGAACGCATGATTACCCTCAATCACTATTTGATACTTTCCGGTATCCTGTTTGCCATCGGTCTGACAGGTGTAGTGCGCCGGAGAAATCTGCTGATGCTGTTTTTTGCGACGGAGATTATGCTCAACGCCGCCAATATAGCGTTCGCAGCCATCTCAAGCTATCTTCACGATATGAGCGGACAGATGTTTGCGTTTTTCATCATTGCGGTAGCGGCCAGTGAAGTGGCGGTCGGACTGGGACTGCTGATCCTGCTGTACAAAAAATATGGCACGATTAACTTAGATGACTTTACGATCATGAAGGGGTAGAGATGGAAAATTATGTATACATAGCCTTGTTTGCGCCGTTGGCGGGATCGTTGTTTGCCGCCGTGTTTGCGCAACGCCCCAAAGCATTGATTACCGGTGTGGTGACGTCGACACTGCTTTTTGTTTCGCTGGTTGCTTCGGTGATTCTGCTTAATCATGTCTATCATGAGGGATCCGTCCATGTGACGCTGATGGATTGGATCACGGCAGG
>JALVQH010000317.1 GCA_027031505.1 Campylobacteraceae bacterium
GATCGGGTTTGGTGATCGCATCGTTGAGCCCTTTGAGTGTCAGGGAGGTCTCTTTGGTCTTGTGGAGGATCGCACGGGTAGCGCGGATATTGGCCATCGAGAAGGTATTGAACCCCTCGACGATTTTGAGCAGTACATCGTGCTCATCGGTGGGGAAGAGGTTGATCGAGGTGACCACGATCCGCTTGTACCCCATCAGGTCGATGTCGGCAAGCACCTGCGGAAGGTTCTTGTATTTTGCCTCCTCTTTGTTGAGTGCCTTGAGCACCATCCGGGACGAGAAGGAGAGGAACACATCCGCTTCGGGAAAACGTTTCTTCACATCTTGCACCAAGGCGTGGTACATCGCCTGCTCGATCACTGAGCCGAACGCGGCGAGGACGATCGCTGTCCCCCGGGTGTAGTGGCGGTAGCGCTTCATCCTTTGCGCTTCTTCACTTGACGGTACAGAGGTTGAGCTGTTTGTCAAAGAGCAGCGTGCAGCGCCCTTTGTCGAGTGCTTTGACCGCTGCAAGCACCGCCATATCGATCAGAGGCTCGAGGATCACCACCAGCATGTACGACCCGGCAAAAGTGAGGACATTGTGAAGATTTTCCGCACCAAACCCCTGTCCGTAAAAGGCCCAGAACATCACCCAGCTTACAATCGCCCCTTCCCAGACGATGGAGAGTTTGAGCAATTGGGTATAGGTGAGGTCTTTGTAAGCAACCCCTTCGGGGATGATCGCTTTGCGGGCACCGTAGAGGATCAGCATGCTCGCCAGCAGGGTGGTGACATTGATACCGTACTGGGGCAGATCAAACGGCGCGAAAAAGACCCCCTGTACCAGCAGCCCCAGCGCCAGCCCGATCATTGCCGGCGCAATACCAAAGAGCAAAAAGAGCGTCGTTCCGAGGATCAAATGCACCTCACTCACCCCCACCGGGTAGTGGGGAAACACCTCGAAAAACGAAAAAACAGCTACGATACTGATAAGTGTCTTGATCGCAAATGAGATCAGACCGTTCTCCCTGATATTGTCATATGCCAGCTTGAGCCCGGCACCGACGACACCCGCCCCAGTGGCGTACCCGAGAAACATTTTTGCGCCTGCTACGACGCCCGGTTCGATATGCATGATTGTCTCCTTGTATTCTGATGATTGTAGTATACCCAAATCCAAACAAAATTTGGAAAATATGTTCTTCTGCGTAGGGTGTGCAACTGCACACCAAAAATCGTGCAACGATTTATCAGGGAAGCCATCTCATTATTGTCGTTAGAAGGTGTGCAATTGCGCACCCTACGCGGTCAACTGTTTTGGAAGGATATACATGGGGGAGAAGTCTTGTGCTCCGGCAACCGATACGCCAGCATGTGGTATTGGTAGTTGCTGTCCAGACGCGCCAGCTTCTGCCACGTCGAGTACATTGCAATGATCACCAGCGAAAAATAGCGCTTTTTGTTGCCTCGGAGATATTTCATGGGGGGATTGTAGCCGATGGGGGCTTTGGGTGTGATTAGAATTTATGGTATACTTTTCGTATCGAGTCTCACGAAAAGGAGGAACATATCATGGCCATCGCCATCGACATAGGTACAGTGACGATTGACAACCCGAAAATCTCCCGTTTTGTAGAAGGGAAAAGCACAGAAGAACTCAAAACACTCTTTCTCAATTTCCTCTCTTCCAAGGCTCATGCGCCTTCACCGCATGCTCCCGACCACCCCTGGGAAAAATTCGCGCAGGAGATGCGCGGCATACTCACACCCGATACCGCCGAGTATCTCCGCAAAATTCATCAAGAGTTTCGAGACGATTTTACACTCAGAGATTTGGAATCTTAGCCCTGTTGCATGCGTCGATATATTCTGGATACCAATATCATTTCTTACCTCGCAGTTGCGTCCGAAGAAGCCGATATCCTTGCCGGGAAACTCTCTTCCCTGTCCCCGTTCGATACGCTCCATATTTCGATCATTACACTTTATGAGATGGTTTATGGTACTTACTCAACCCAGTCTCACCAACAAAAAACCTCACTGCAACGCGCCATACATTTCATCGAGAATCATCTTGAGATCATTCCACTTGATACCAGAGAAGCCCACATCTTCGCACGTCTGAAAATCCAATACAAGCACCATACAGGTATTTCCAGGAATGCCATCAAACGTCACAATCTCGATCTCATGATCGCCGCAACAGCACTTGCAACGAAAGCCATACTTGTCAGTAACGACCGTATCTTTCAAACATTGATGGATATTGAGCCGACATTTCGCTGCGAGAATTGGCTGAAATAATTTCAAAATTCTCATCACAAAACTTTGGATATAATACCCCCATGAACACACCAGAAAAGACCGACACCACCCTCTTCCAGACCCTCAAGGAGAACAGCGCCAATCTGCTCACCACCGCCAACACTTTCCTCGCCAATGCTGTGACGATTTTCAAAAAAGACGAATCGACCATGACGGTTGAGGAGAAGATCGAGAAGCAGCACATGCTCAATTTCATCTACGGAGCAGGAGCGGGGATCGTCCTCTACCATTTTTTCATCGGTGCAATATTGCTGCTGGTGATTATCTGGTTGTACGGTTTGTCACTAAAAAAGACTCAGGGACTGGTGGAGGAGGTCAAGCCCAAAAAACGCACCTACAAAAGGCGCAAACGCACCGCTGCCGACAAGACGACCGTCACTTCCAAATAAGGCCGCCGGTTTCGCTCCAAAAATTATCAGCTGCGAAACACCTGGAATACCTTATCCGCCTCTTCCTCATCGTAGAGACAAACCGGTGTCCGCTCCGCCACCTCCATCCCGAGTGCCTCCTGCAACGCTTCAGGGGAATGATAATACTGCCTGATCTCTCCGCTCGATCGGCGCCACACATCCCCCTCCCGCTCGAAGAGGTTAAAGACCGAGCGGTAGACCCCCGCTTCGAAATCGCTATCAATCGTCACAAACCGATCCTCATCCTCAGCAATGAAACTCCCCACCGCCACACTCTCAAACCCGTGCAGGGTATTGGTATCGCACAGAAACACACCACCCGCTTGCAGGTGCTCCCGCACACACCGCCCAAAGCGCCGCAATGCCGCCCCGTCGAGGT
>JALVQH010000318.1 GCA_027031505.1 Campylobacteraceae bacterium
AATCCTCCTCGGACATAAGGGTGATCCCAATCTGCAGATTGGGATCATCGGCCGGGGTGTGTTTGAGGGTGTTGGTGACCAGTTCGTTGAGGATGGTTCCTGCCCGCAGAGCCTTGTCTGGAGGGAGGGTGACTTCTGCCGCTTCGAGGTGTACCGGGAGGGTACGGTCATGGGTACGGGCGATGAGGTCGAGAAGTTTACGGGTATAAGCGGCCATATCGACCCGGGCGATATCCTCGGAGTGGTAGAGCGCTTCATGCACGAGCGACATCGCTTCGATCCGGAGTTTGTTGGCGGTGAGGATCTCTTCGGAGGAGATGGAGTGGCCTTGACGCAGGCGGAGGATCTGTAAGCCAAGGGCGGAGGCTATTTTGTTGAGGTTGTTTTTGATGCGGTGGTGGATCTCACGCAGGAGCAGAGCCTTCTGGGCGTTGGCGTGCTGAAGCTGGCGGTACGACTCTTCGACTGCAAGTTGATAAAACGTCCCGAATGCCAGGATGAAGATCGCTCCGAACGCATAGACCTGGATGGCATCCTTGTCAAACATCGCCGAATCGGCATGGAGAACCCCATATCCATACACGCTGGCCAGAATCACCACGCAATAATGGAGCACACTGGCAATCAGCGCCTGCCGCAACGGAAGCACAAAGAAGATCACAAGCGGAATGATCATCAGAATCAGATAGCTGTGAAGCACAAAGTGATCGAGATACAGAAGGAGCGTATACCCCAACGAAGCCGTCACGATCCCCCCGTACGCAAACACCGTCGCATTGCGCCGCCGACGGTAGTCGAGAAACAGTACGATCGCGATCCCAAGCATGACCGCTTGTACGACCGCCTGCGGATACCGTCCGGTCAACCCGTCCACCGCACTGCCGAGCAGGATGATCCCCACCGAAGCAAGTGTGATTCCGTACAGCATCCGATCACGCCGATTCAGCGACATAAAATGACTCAAGAAGGTTTTCATACCGTTAGTATACTCCCGATTTGTTGCATCTTTGTTGCAACCGTGACATTGACCCGACGATAAGCCGTTTGTGTGTATAATAGCTCTATGAAAAAAGCAACTGTCTTCATCGTCGAGGATGATCTTGTCTCCGCACAGTACCTGTGGGAGATCCTTGAGATGGAGGGGTTTGACGTCCTCGGGCGTGCCGACAACGGTTCGGAGGCGTTGAAACAGCTCGATGATACCTGCGTCGACATTGTCCTGATGGACATCATCCTCAAAGGCTCCATGAGCGGATCGGAAGCAGCCCTCCGCCTCAAACGCTCCCACCCCGACTGCAAAATCATTTTCCTCACCGCCTATGCCGATGAAGAGATGATCGAGTATGCTCTCGACGCACAGGCGGTGGCCTATCTCATGAAGCCGTACCGCGAAAAAGAGATCATCGCCACGATCCGAATGGCGCTCCAGACATCCGAAAATCACCCTGCCCCGACAATCATCCCTCTGAAAGAGGGTTTCATCTGGAATGCCGAAACCGACATGCTCGAACACAACGGCACCCCCGTCCCGCTGTCCGACAAAAAGCAACAACTCATCGCCCTTCTCATCCGCCACCGCAACAGCGTCGTCTCCAATGAGCAAATCTCCCTGCACATCTGGGGAGACGACACCGGCACCAGCCGTCTGCGCTCCCTCATCAGCCGCATCAAAGAACAGCTTGGCACCGATCTCATCACCAATGCCAACGGCTTGGGCTACATGATCACCACTGAGCGTTGACTATCACCATCCGATAGACACCATTTTCATTTGGAGACAGAGTTCTTCAGCCCAGCACTGCGGGACTGAAGTCCCGCCTCCATATGGGGCAAACACCCATCGGCTTCACATCGTCCTCATCGCCAGTAGGTATCCATCCGGTTGAACCACCCCTTGCGAAACCGCCACAGACGGCGTTCGGGGGGTGCGATGTGGGTGAGGCGTTCGAGGACAACTTTGCCCGCTTTGGCAAAAGCCCGGTAGGGGTTGGGATCGCGGTGGCTCATCCGGGTGAGTACCTGATAGAGCCCCCACCCTTTGCCCTGATAGCGTTCTCCCTTGTTGATGCCGTCTCCTTTGAAATTGATGTAATCAATGAGGATATATGCCCCCTGCGGATCAATGGAGCCATCCTTGCGGTAGAGGAGTCGGCGGTAGTTTTTTTCCACGATCCTCTCCTGTCCATGGGCTCGGGCATAGGCAAGGATCCGGGGAAACGAAGTGTTGAGCCGGTGAAGCATGAAACGCGCCTGCAGCCCCCTGGTGCGATCCATGAAGGCGGTGAGCTGGCGCATTTTTTTGGTATTGGCACGTTTGGCACGCTGCCACTGCTCATAGCTGTGCCAGACACAATGGGTCTCGGGAGTCAGCCACCGGGGCGGCCGGGCACCGTGATCGATCAGAAAACGCAGCATCGGCGGAAACGCCTCCCAGAACCACATCGGCTTCTCGGCCGTAAACCAGATAAAATGCCCGATCCCCACCGAAGCAAACTCCTCCCCCTTGTTCCACCACACCAGCTTGTCACGTTTGCCCGAGCCCTCATTGAGCCAGATTTTTCGGGCGATCCGGTTGGCCTGTGCATTGGTGAGGCGGAGTTCGGCGGCGTGAAGGGTGGAGAGGAGAAGTAAAAGTAAGAGTAGAATTTTTTTCATGCAATGCCTTTCATCAATAAAAGCTTTTCAAAGAAAAGCATACCAAAACTATTCACCATTCATCATTCACTCTTCACCAAAACAGGGGCTGGGACTTCAGTCCCACGGATGGATAAGAAATCATCCACAGCAAAAAAATACGCTGACGCGCTTATTGGACTGAAGTCCAAGCCCCGAAAACTATACCAAATCATTGCTTCCTTTTCGAGGGTTTCCAGACTTCGATATTTTTACTGATGGTGATGATCTCATCGGATTTTGGTCGGAAAGTCGCTCCCTTGAGATCGTCTCCGGTGAGCACATCCCACTGGATCGGTTCCCCGATTTTCCACACCAGTACCCGACCGAAACCGCTGACAAGCAGATAGTTCCCGTCATCACTGACCTGGATCGTTCGGGGCTCCTGCATATAATAGTCGGCCACATAGGTTTGGACGGTT
>JALVQH010000319.1 GCA_027031505.1 Campylobacteraceae bacterium
TCGTCGGGATACGGTGAGTGACAACCACTACCGTTGCGTCCAGTTGTTCGCGGGCATTCTCCATCAGATCCCAGATGACACTCGAGGAGTATTCGTCGAGGTTGCCTGTAGGCTCATCGGCGAGAATAAGGAACGGTGTCTTGGAAAGTGCACGCGCCACCCCTACCCGCTGCTGCTCCCCTCCACTGAGCTGCAGCGGATACATGTCGGCTTTGTCCTCGAGTTTGACATGCTTGAGGAGACGCTGAGCCTGAGTCTGCTGCATATCTACATTGTATCCGGCAATGATCAGCGGGAGGATGACGTTTTTGGCTACCGTCCATTCATTGATCAGCTTGTAGTCCTGAAAAATAATCCCCATGTGCGTGCGCAGTTTCTGAAGCCTCTTTTTGCTGACGGCATTCATATCCAGTCCCCCGACGAGCAGGTCGCCGCTTTTGGGAACAATCTGACCGTAAAACGATTTCAGCAGAGTCGATTTGCCGCTTCCGCTCGGACCGGTGATAAAGACAAAATCCCCTTTTCTGATCCGAAAGGTGACGTTGCGAATGATCTCTTTCTCTCCGGAATCGTAGGCAAGAGTCATGCGGTTGGCTGCGATCACATTAGACATGGACAAACTCCCCAATCGTATGATGTGCACGCGCATTGGTCAATGAGCGTACCGGCGGCTGAGGATAATACTCGGCCGTACCGCTCCGAACCAGAAGCAGTTTGTGCTCAGGACGGTCAAAGCTGCCAAACGAACATTTGACCAGGACTCCCTCCTCAGTCACCATCCGATAACGGCGCTCAAAGTGAACAAAATGATCCGTCCGCAGGATGGTATTTTCCGGAAGCATCAACAAAGCATCAAGAGACTTCAAAGGTCGTGAGAAGCGAAAGTCGACCTCCCGAACCGGCTCCGGACTCTTCTCTTCGGCATGGAGACGAAGCGTGTAAATGTTTTTTTGCTGACGCTGCCAGCGATCCTCATATTTGCTCCGTATTGCGGCTTCATGATTTTTGGTCACGTCAAACCGGCTGGTTTCAGGTCGGCTGAACACTTCAAGAGCATAACGATAATAGCGCTCACTGTCGGTACGCAGTTCCAGCACCCCTCCCGGGGAGAGTATCCGGAGTGCCTGGGAAACGAACGCATCCGAGATCACCCTCCGGTGGGGTTTTTTGTCCCAGGGGACGGGAAAATGGACGTACACCGCCGTAGCAACATTGGAGGGAAGCATCTCCAGCAGAAGCCGCGCATCGTAGTTAACCACCCAGATATTGGTCAATCCCTGCAGCTCAATCTGCTTGAGTACCTGCTGAACCGAAGGGAGATGTATCTCGATCCCGATGTGGAGAATCTCCGGATGTTTTCTGGCCTGGTAGAGCAGATGCCGCCCGCTGCCAAACCCCACTTCGATTGCGAGAGGGCGTCCGCGAGAATCAAGGGTTTCAAAATCCACAATCCGCCTGGCATACTTCTCGGCCAACGGCGGCCTGCCGGGTGAGACGGCGATGTTGTCATACAGTACGTCGAGTTTCCCTTTTTCCGCGAGGTACGCCAGCGACCGCTTGATCCGATTTGCATCAAGTGGTCGTGTTGTTTTTTCGGGTTTGATCAGCCACGCCTCCTCACGCCGATGAAGTTCCAGAGCAAAACGTTCGCCTTCGAAGTGCATCCCGAGAAGCTCCTCCCGGTTGGGGTAGGCACTTTTTGTAACGGCTTCAGCCCGGAACACCACAGCCGAATCTTCCCGGACAAGACGATCGAGCACCTGAAGCGCAAAGGGAGCTACTTTGATATGGGGCATCGAACCTACTTCACCAAAATGGCAGCCGGCGCACTCGGCTGAGAAAAGGCTCCGTTGCTGCTGCGTGCGAGAACCCGATAGCTGTAGCGATACCCTCTGGCAGCAGAAGCATCGATATACTCGGGCATCAAGCGCCCGGAAATGTTGGCAAGAAAACGCCATGCAGCCGCGGGTTTTTCGAGACGGCGCTGAATGACATAGCCGGCTATGCGGGGATCGGGGTGAGGCTTCCAGAGGATTTTGACCACACCCGAAGCCCGCAGATATACCTTGACAAATTCGACTGGCTTGAACGCAGAGGGTGTCTGAACCCGGACGATCTTCCCGTGAGGAGATTCGGAAAGAAGGTCATAAGTACTGAATGTGTAGAGATAACGGCGATTGGGCTCAATGTTTCGATCAACATAATGGGTGGCAAAAGGATCCCCGATGGCGGCGATCTTGACGAAGCGCTGTGTGCGTCCTGCATCAGGGGTTGCCCGGTAAATATTGATCCCTTTGACCCGGCTGTCCCGGATTGCGGGCCACTCAAACCCGACGCTGCTCTTCTCAACCAGAACGTTAACATTCCGAATGGTCGGGAGCGTTTTGTCGATACTGACCGTCAGCAAACTCTGCGGATCAACACACCCGTTAAACAAAAATGCCGTCAGCAAAGCGGCGGCGAATGGCATCAGGCTGAAGCGCTTCATGGAGACTCTCCTTGTCAAAATTCCGGGCCAGAAAGTCGGCCATATCTTCAAAAAGCGGGGCCACAATTTCCAGCAAATCCCCTCGGGTCGGATGGGTAAGATAGAGCACGTACGCGTGCAGATAAATTCGCCCGATTTTACCCTCTTTGGTCTTAAAACCATATAAGGTATCTCCGAGAATGTGGCGACCGAGTGTGCCGAGATGAACCCGGATCTGATGGGTACGTCCGGTGAAAAGCTTCGCAGCGACCAGTGCCGGTCCTCCGGGAACGGCTGTCAACTGAGCAAACTGAGTTTTCGCGACCCTGCCCCCTTCGACCGCGGCCATTTTGAGACGGTGTTTCGGATGACGCGCGATGGGCGCTTCAACCTGGCGGTCGGTTTTGAGCGGAAGGTTGGTGACAGTCAGATAATAGCGCCCCATGCTTTTGTCCTGCAATTGGGCACTGAGAGCCCGATGGGCGGCATTGTTCTTGGCGATCACCAGCGCACCGGTGGTCCCTTTGTCGATCCGGTGGACAATGCCGTGCCTCTCCTCCCCCGAGAGGGTCGACAGAGAGATGCCCCGCTGCACCAGCCAGTCGACGAGTGTCGGCTCTTTGACCGAGGGAGCCGGATGTACAACGAGTCCGGCAGGTTTGTTGACCACGAGAATGTCCGCATCTTCGTACAGGATTTCGACATTGAAATCGACCGGCATCTCCTCCCGTCGCGACGCCTCAACAAAACGGTACGTGATGGTCTGCCCGGCAGCAACCCTGTAGCCGGGTTTCGTCACATGCGATCCCTCCACCTCCACCAACCCTTCACGGATCACTTTTTCGATCTGACTGCGGCTGTGCTTCAGAGCAGCAGAGAGGATCTTGTCCAATCGGCCGGATGCGGATACTGTCATGCTCTGTTTCATAGTGTCCATTGTATCATCTTGCCGCTTTACACGAACGTCATACAGTAGTTTCCGTCCGGATTTGCTGAACGATCAGTCCGGCCAGAATCAGAACCAGAGCTGCAACTGTAGAGGGATAGATCGGTTCTCCCACGATAAAGTGGATCAGCACAAGCGAGAGAAGCGGCGAGAGGAAGATGAGATTGGAAACAGATGCTACTTTGTGCGTATGCCTGAGTGCCCGTCTCCACAGGAGAAACGTCACGCTCATCTCGAACAGTCCGATATAGAGTGCACCGGCCATCCCCTCCGGTGAGAGGTGCACCGGCATTTCCCGCCACAGCAGATACCCGCTCATCAAAACTACCCCCACCCCGAAATGGGTGAAGAGTATCACAACGGATTCTCCGTCGATCCGAGTACTATAAAGCCAATAAAGTGCCCATAAAATCGTGCTCAACAAGGCATAACCCACTCCGCTCGGACTGGCAAAATGCCAGGAGAAAACCTCACCGTGCGTCGCGATGATCACCACACCGGAATACCCCAATATCCCGGCAATCACATCGTAACGACTCAGACGGTGTTTCAGGATCGGCACGGAGAGAAAAGCCAGCATCAGTGCCCACGTATAATTGATCGCCTGCGCCTCCTGAGCCGGAAGACGTTCGTAGGCTCGAAACAGGGTAAAATAATAGACAAAGGGGTTGATGGCTCCAAGCAGCAGGCTCTGTCGCCAATAGCGATGCCAGAATGCCCGCCAGGTCTCGAGGTGCCCTCCAAAAATCACCAGCATTCCCAGCACACCGAAAGAGGCCAGCGAGGCCCACCACACCAGCTCCACCGCCGGCACAAAGCGCAGCGTCAGTTTAAAAGCCGTTGCGACCGTCGACCAGAGCAGTACGGCTGTCAGAGCATACAGGTATGCGCGTTTTTGTCTATCCATTTTCATCCGATGCGCACACGATTGGTTCAAGGCTCTCCCACTGCTGACGCAGCAGGGGCTGCGTAAAAAAACGGATCACCTCCTCCCGCATGTGTGCGGGATCTTCGATCGTATTGACGGCGTGACGAAAAGCCGAGGCACCAGGATAGCCTGCCCTGGAATAGGTGTGCAGATGCTTGCGGAACAGGATCGCCCCATACGCACCGTAATGGGCAATCATCTGATCGAAATGCTCCAGCACCACCTCAGCAATCAGGGCACTTTCCGGTGCATCGATCCCCTGCTTGATCTGGGCAAAAATCCAGGGATTCCCCACCGCCGCCCGGCCGATCATCACGCCGTCACATCCGGTCTGCTCCAGCACCCGACGGGCTTTGGCCGGTGAATCGATATCCCCGTTGGCGATCACGGGGATCGAGACAGTCCGTTTGGCTTCGGCGATAGCCTCATAATCGACCGGAGCTTTGTACTTCCCGGCGCGTGTCCGTCCATGCACGGCGATAAAATCCGCTCCGGCCTCTTCGCACACCCGGGTAATCTCTCCAGGGATCTTTTCGACAAACCCGATACGAACCTTGACTGAAGTCATCGGTTTGTCCGAGTACCTCTTGATCGTCTCGATTGCCCGTCCGAGGCGATCGAGATCACTCAGCAGAGCACTCCCCTGAAGATTGTTGACCACTTTGGGTACCGGACAGCCGGCATTGAGATCGATGATATCCACCCCTTCAAGGGGATTGATCACATCGAGTGCCCGCTTGAGGATCTCCGGATCACTCCCGGCGATCTGCACCGAATATGGGGTTTCCAATGGGCTTTTTTCGAGCATTTTTACGGTTTTTCTGCTCCCGTAGGCAAGCGCATTTGCACTGATCATTTCGCTTACTGTCAGATCGGCACCGAACGTTTTGGCTACGCTGCGAAACGGCAGATCAGTAAAGCCCGCAAGGGGGGCGAGCATATACAGAGGTCGGGAAAAATCGAGGGGCATTTATCGGCAGGCGTTTTCGGCCGTGATGAAGTCACGGACTTTGTAGTTGTATTTGTTTTTCTTGAGGACATAAAAAGCACGAAATGCGACAAACTCATCCTCTTCGTGTTCTTCAAGAAACTCTTTAGCTTGCTCAAGCATCTCATAACGAAACAGGAGATACAGGTAGGCCGCCTGTGCCCGTATGTGCTCAGCGGCCGCTTTTTTGAACCAGGCAAGGCTTTCATCAGGATTGAATGCCTTGACGGCACTGCGCACGAGACGCATATACTGGGAGCATGTCAGCTCCATGCCTTCAACAAAAGTCTCCATGTTTTCGAGCGTCAGCCCGATATCTTCACCGGCATCGGCACGATCGAGCAGAATCTCCAGGTCTGAAAAACTCAAAAGATTTGCATATTTTTTCAGTTTGAAAAAGGTTTGAATCTCAAGCGCTTTTTTCAATGCCGCCTCGACAACAGGTTTGGCATGGTGTTCACGCGAACGCAAAACCTCATCGGCAAAATCACTGTCGGCCGCCAGACGATTGAGTTGGTTCTGAACCAGAAGGGGGTTGTCCTTCTCAAGGAAACGTTCCACTTTTTTCTGCTTGAGATCGACGACTTCACCGCTTTGAATCTGCTTAATCCAATCCGCTGTCCTGGCCAGTTTCGAAGAGACCCCCTCCGGAAGTGCTTTGAGCTCGAGAGAGGCACTCGAGAGGAGCGAAGCCCCTTCACGTATCTGCGGTATCGCATACGTGTGGGATCTGGGCTGCCTGATCAAAGACCAGTAGAGTGCATCCTGAAGTGCATCGGCATCGCGCTGCCATTTGCGTCGGGCAAAAAAGTGACGGGTACCATAATATATAAAGTGAAATATCGTCAGTATAAGCAGCACCAGCAGCGGTATCGCTATCCAGAGTGCAATGGGTAGATCGAGGTGAAATCCAGCTACGTCGAGAGGATAACTACCCGGCGTGACGGTATAAACAAACCCGGCAACCAATCCAATAAAAGCCAGTGAAGCAAAAGTATAAAGTCCCAACCGCATGATGGTCTCCTTCTACGTGTGTTCTTTTTCGGTGATCTCCCGACAAGCGATGCAATACCGTGCGAAATTTTTCACTTCGAGACGCGCACGCCCGATCGGCTCTTCGCACATTTCGCAGATGCCGTACGTTCCGTTTTTTATTTTACCCAAAGCTATGTCAATTTCGGCTAATTCGCGACGTTGTTGATCGGCGATTGCATTGTCGATGCCGGTTTCGGTTGCCACAGCCGCGAGGTCACCCTCTTCGCGCAGATCCATCCGTTGCATTTGGGAGATCATCCCGTACGCATCTTCGAGATTTTTTTGGATTTGCTCTTTACGAGCCTTCAATTTCTCTTCAAATACTTTGAGCTCACTATCGGTCAACATGTTCCATCCTGTTTATGATATGGGTGGTTATGAAGGATGCTCAAGCCCCGAAAGACTTGCTCCGTCAATACTACCTTGATCAATTTATGTGAAAGCGTTATTTTACCAAATGATACGGCCATATCACATTGGTTCACAAAAGCCCTCTCAAGGCCGTAAGCACCGCCGATGAAGAGATTGACCACCCTTCTATCCTTAAACAGTTTTGCAAAGCCGGGGCTGTCAACCTCTTTTGCAGCAGGATCAAGT
The DNA here is from genome assembly GCA_027031505.1 of Campylobacteraceae bacterium. Taxonomy (GTDB): domain Bacteria; phylum Campylobacterota; class Campylobacteria; order Campylobacterales; family Sulfurovaceae; genus S017-3. The sequence goes on from JALVQH010000319.1 coordinate 6,962, forward strand.
GCAACAGTATATCCGTTTTTTAAATAATTGTTATAAGCCTGGGTATAGCTTCGCCTCGCCGCTTCAGCCGAGATATCGTGAGCACGGGCGATCTCCTTGGTGAAAATCGCATGCACCTCCACATCTGCCCACTGCTTCGCGCTCTTGATATAGTGTTCGATCAGAGGATCGTATAGTTCCTTCTTTCCTTTTTTGTCGATGACATATATGTGTATTTTCATGGCAAACCCTCTATCTTTTTCATCTTTCATCTTTCATTTTTCATCAAAAACCTCATTCGCACATGCAACCCGGGCAGACACACGGGTCTGCCCCCACAGAAATTCTCACCTCTCACTTCTCACTCCCATAAAAAGCGTGCACCCGCTCATCGACATGAATCACCCGATGCAGGTACTGCGCCAGATCCCCCCGGTTGTACTCCAGCCGCAGCCGCGCCGGATCGGTCGCCCGGGAGATGGCGACATAGAACTGACTCGGAGCGAAGATGTGGTCGACATTGCACACCAGATCGTCGATGCTCATCCCCTGCGATTTGTGGATGGTGACTGCATAGGCAAGTTTGAGGGGGAACTGGCTCAGCGTCGCCAGTGAGAGTTGCTCCACTCTGCCATCATGATGCACCACCATCTCGAGCAGATCAAAACTGTGCCGCTCTACCCGGACGTAGATATCTTTTTTCTCAACGATCAGGTGATCCTCTCCGATGGCACGCAGGATGCCGCGCTCCCCGTTGACGAAGCTTCCCCATTTGTTGACTGCAAAGAGCACCGGGACACCCACCTTGAGAGTCAGCTGCTCCGAGACAGGCAGCAAATGTTTCCATGCCTCCAGTCGCTTCGGGTGTACCGAGCCGAATGTCTCAAGATGGGCAAACAGGATCGTCTCTTCGGTGGGCAGGGCATCGAGCCGGACGCGGTTGAGCTGTTCGACTTCGAGGTTACGGCCGTAGAGGCGGGTGGGGTTGCGACTCTCATCGACGGTATGATTTGTCAGCATAAGACAGTAGCGCTCCACCTCCTCATCGCAGATTCCTTTGCGGATTTTGCTGAGGATATGGGTAAACTCCGCATCCTGTGTCCGCTTCATCTCAGTCAACTCCACCGTCACGGGGGCCAGCCTCCGCCACGCCGTGGACTCAAACGCATAGAGCATCCCGCTGAAGAGATCATGCCCGCCTCTGTCCCTCTTGACTACCGGCGGCAGCTGATAAAAATCCCCCACGAGCATCACCCTGCCCCGATAACGGTAGCTCTCAAGCCGATAGAGGATCATATCCATCAGGTCGGTACTGACCATGCTGATTTCGTCGATGACGATCAGATCGGTCGCGGTAAGAATTTTTTTGAGGTCGCTCAGCCGTTTGCGGTTGCGTTTGTCACTCTGAGCCAGTTCGTCGAAGTTCGACGAGATCCCGAAGGCGAAAAAGCTGTGGATCGTAAACCCGTTGATGTTGACCGCACTCACCCCTGTCGACCCCAGCGCCACCACCTGCTTGCCAGCCGCCCGGTAATGGGCGATGATTTCATTGGTCAGGTAGCTCTTCCCCGTCCCGGCACCCCCGGTAAGAAACAGGTGGTCACGCTCAAGTATGGATAGAATCTCGTCAAGCTGGGTCACGGGACGCCTTTTTGGGGCGTATTGTAGCATATTTGATTTTGGTGTGCTGTTGCGCACCGTGAACATGGTATACCCATCATTGATTTTATCGCACTTGTGCTACGCTGCTGATCCTGTCTTTTTGGATTTTGGGCAACGTCAGATGCTATCCAATGGACTTGCTACTTTCCTCTTGTTCATCTCCGCCACAACATGGGTATAGATCATCGTGATCCCTACCGATTTGTGTCCGAGTAACTCCTGAATGCTCCGAAGATCAATACCGCTTTGCAGAAGATGTGTCGCATAAGAGTGTCTGAAGATGTGAGAAGTGACTCTTGTGTGTACTCCGGCTTTTGTCACCGCTTGTATGATGTTTCTACCAAAAGTTTTTCATGGATATGATGCCGTCTGATGATGTCGGTTCGTGGATCCTTGCCCCTCTGCTCTATCTTTTTGGTGCAACTGTTCCACCTGCGCTACTTACACTTTCAAACGATCTTTGAGCACTTGCGGCAAAGGAACCGTACGGTCTTTGAGATTCTTGCTGTCCCAAATGTATACTTTAATCAAACCCGATATCCACATCTTTGATGCGCAGGTTCAGCACCTGCGGGATATGTTTCCTTTCTTTGGCTCTTGGAGCTTGTATGTTCCACGAACCAGTATCCACGCCCAATACTTCTCTGTAAAGAAACAACAATATCGAGAAGTTTCTTTTTGGGTGCCATATTACT
>JALVQH010000320.1 GCA_027031505.1 Campylobacteraceae bacterium
GGGTTCGCCGTTGGCGGTGAGGGTGAGGACATCGATGTCGGGGTGGGCGGCGAGTGCCTTGCGGATTTCGGACAGAATGGCTGTGGTCGGCAGAACGGTGCTCTGGTGATCAACAGTTTTGGCGGGAGCAAGTTCGCAGTAAATGCAGTCGTAGTTGCATTGCTTGACAGCAGGACTGAGATCGATGCCGAGTGATGTGCCGAAACGACGGGAGCGGATGGGACCGAAGATGATGTTCATGCGATCGCTTTTTTTGGAATGGTGACCCATTATATCTCTTCTTTCATTAATATCGAGGTTTTTGCCGGAGTTTAGTCTGTCCCAAATTCGCCAGGAGAAAAAGCATTGACCACAACCATCGTATTCATGGGCTTCGCGTACCATCATCACCGAACATTCGGTTGCGATTTACCTTGTACGCAATCCCTGTAAGTACAGGCATTGCAACTGCTGCAGATTTTCGATTTCCGGATTTGCGTTTGTGGTTCAGAAAGGCCTTTACCAATTGATGCTATAATCATTGCACCAGGAGTTATCTGTATCATGTACGAAATGAGGAACCATGCCACAGGAAAAAAATACAGCCGCCAATGTTGAGCAGATACGGGACTTGATTTTCGGATCAAAGATTCAGGAGTTTGAAGCGAGGTTTGAACGGATAGAAAAAGCCGTAGCGGAGAACGAAAAGCGGATGGCACAGAAGACAGAAGAGACCTTCAGGCAGTTCAGCGAAAAGGCAGAACGCTCCCTGAGAGCACTCGAGGAGAAATTTGACCACTTTGATGCTGCCACTGTCGCCGAACGGACAAAGTTCAAAGAGTTGATTGACGCAGCCGAAGTGTCTTTGCGGGAGCAATTGAGCAGCCACAAGGAGGCGCATGAGATTCAGCTCAAACTGCTTCGGGAAGATATGGCTGACGATGCGAAAAAAACAGGCGAGGATCTGGCAGAAATGCGGCAGGAGATACTGAACCGTCTGGAAAAACATATCGAGGATCTCTCCCGCAGAAATGTTTCACGCGATACCATGGCGCAGATGCTGCTTGATGCGGCGATGCAGCTGCAGGGAACCACCGTGAACGCTCTGGCTGATTTGCACAACGACGGCAAGGAGAAGGACTCTGAAAAATAAATCCGACGCCTACGAAGCACTCCGGCATCTCTTGATGGGAGATGAGCTTGTACAGCTCGACCGCCTTGAGAAACAGGTAGCTGCGCTTCGGCTCGAAGGGGAAGATACAGCTCTTCTTGCCCAAAAGGTTTTGTCAGTTTTTGATGATCTGTTCCTTCAAAAACTTCAAGAAAAAGATTCCCGCACCCTCGCAATCCTCTCCCGCTACATTGCCGAAGTGATTGAGCGCAGTGCCCAGACCCATCTCCCGGAACTCAGCCATGCTTTGCAGCAGGTTATTTCGCCGGCCATTGCACGGGGGATTCGTGAAAACAAAGAGAAGATGGTCGATGCCCTCTATCCTGTGATCGGCAGTCTGGTTTCAAAGTATGTCTCCCAGTCCTTCAAGGAGCTTCTCGATCGGATCAACAGCCGGATCGAAAGAGGCTTGACTCCCGGTCACTATAAACGCAAACTCAAATCGAAAGTCACCGGAGTCAGTGAAACTGAGTTGATCATGGAAGAGAGCGTAAAAGCCGCCGTTTCGTCGCTGCTGGTGATTCACAAAGAGAGCGGCCTTTTGATCGCAGAGGCTCACAAAGCCGATCGGGCTATCGGTGATGTGCACATGGTGGCATCGATGGCGAGTGCGATCAAAGATTTTGTCAACGACTGGATCCGTAAGCACAGCAAAACAGTCTCTGAAGTGGAGATCCTCAGTTACGGGAATGCCACGCTCTATATTGAAAGCGCCGGTTCGGTTTACCTCGTTGCTTTCCTCGACGCTGAACCGGATGCGCAGCAGCGGATGCGTATCAACCGTTTTTTTGCCAGATTGATCGAAAAGTATCAGCACTTTTTCCAGCAATTTGACGGGGACGACAGTGTGCCGAAAATCGCTGAAGTTTCAAACACTCTGACCCATTTCCTCGAGAAAGAAGCCAAAAGGTTTCAGGGTGAAGCAGAGAGCCCCCTGCAGCAGCGGGGGATAAAAATCCTCAGTGTTGTTCTGGTGATTCTGATGTTCGGATATGGATACCGATTTGCGCGCCATCAGTACCGTGCGTACTATCTCGAGCACCTTGTCGCCCAAAAGACCGGACAGCATATTGTGCTTGATGATGATGGGGATCGTGTCTATCTGCGGGGCAATGTCGATTCGCTCAGAGCCCATCGTGCCGTCATGAAGCTGATAAAAAGAGAGCTGGACGTACCGGTGACAGATGCTCTTCATTTGCCGCTTGGGGTGACGGATCAGCTTTTCAGCGATTTGCAGCAGAAGCTGAAAGATCACATTCCGGGCGATATCCGCGCCCTTCGGGAACAGCTCCAGGCGCTCAGAGTGGAGGCGGATACGCAGCTTGCGTCCATCTCTGCTGCCATGGTGAGACAGGAGGGAAACCGGCGTCCCGAAAATCAGCAGGGGATCGATCCCCACGACAGCAATCTTTCGCAACTCATGCTGCATATGGCACGTGCCCTCAAAGCGCTGAAAAATCTTGAGATCCGGGTGCAGTCTCTCGAAGCGCTTTCGGATTCGAACCGTGCAGGCACGCTTTTGTCGCCGACAACAAAGGGGTCACAAGGAAAATCCGAGTACAATTTGGAATCGATACGCAGAAAAAACCAAACCATTCATAAAGAAGCACAATGATACGAAAAAAAGTAGTCATGATTGGTGATTTTGGTGTGGGGAAAACCAGCTTGATCCGTCGGTATGTCGATAATGCCTTCGATGACAGTTATCTGGCCACTATCGGTGTCAAAATCTCCAGAAAGGCTTTGCACCTTGAGGATATGGAATGCGAACTGCTTATCTGGGATACCGAGGGATCAAGCCCGATCAAAGGCCTTCCGTACAGCTATTTCAAGGGGGCAAGCGGTGCTATTTTTGTCTGCGATGTTACCCGGGATGAGACTGTGAATCATCTGAACGAGCACATCAACACCTTCTTAATGCTGAACAATGCCGCGAAACATGTTCTGGCATACAACAAAGCCGACCTTCTGCCGTTTCATCAGCAGGAGACACTCCGGCAATCGCTTCCGGGAAATGCTTTCTTGACGTCGGCCAAGGAGGATGTGGATGTTGATCTCCTCTTTTCCATCCTTGCAAAGGAGATGCTGCTATGAATCAGGATCGCAGAATACTCAATGCCATCCTCTCCAAAGATATCTTTGATTATGTGCTGGTTGACAAGGCATTCAGGATCACGGCCGCTTCCCAGGGGGTGGAACGCTATTTAAGCTCTCAACCGAAAGTGGGAGATGATGCCTTTGTGTATTTGCCCGAACTGGTAGGAAATGAGGAGGAGGTTCTGCAGGTTTTCAGCAGAAAATATTCCCTTTTTACCCTTGAATCTGTCGAGAAAAACAATTATTATGTCAACCTCTCCGTCGAATATTTCGATGAGAAACAGGCGATGATTCTGTTTCACAATATCACGGTCATGACCCTTGCCCGGCAGGGGATTATGCAGAAAAGCAATGAAGCAACACTTCTGCATACCATGCTTCAGAAAATCATAGACAGCCTGAGCTCCCTGCTGTTTGTGGTCGACCGGAAAGGGGAGATTGCTTTTGCCAATCAGCGATACCGTGAGTATTTTGGCGGAGACAAAAATGTGCATCTCTATCGATATATCGGCCGGGGACTGGACGACTACGATGCTCTGTGCACGTATCTGGGAGACAAAGAAGTTCCGGTGGAAATGGGTGACGACACCTTCATGGTGCAGGCGATCCAGATCGAATCGATGTACCAGCTGTTTACGTTGTCAAGGGTTACGACCATCGTCCGGGAAAATTTCCATTTGAGCCAGGAGCTTCAATACGACAGCCTGACGGGCGTATACCGTAAAAAGTTTTTTGATGAAAGACTCGAACAATTGCTGAAAAACGGAGAACCTTTTGTGCTGGTTGTGGTCGATATCGACAACTTTAAATCGATCAACGACACCTACGGCCATACGCTTGGAGATGAGATTCTCAGAGAGTTTACCTATGTGATCAAAGGCTGCCTGAGAAAAAATGATTTGATTGCGCGGTGGGGGGGAGAAGAGTTTGTTTTTGCGCTCAGAACCAATGAGATTGATGATGCTATGACGCGCATGGAGGCTTTGCGAAAAAAAATTGCACGTCACACATTTCCCAAAGTAAACCATCTGACTGCAAGCATCGGGATCTCCTGGAACACCCATTGCCCGTGCGAAACGGCAGAATCGATACTTCGGCGAGCCGATACTGCCATGTATGTTGCAAAAAACGAAGGAAAAAACCGGGTTCAACTTGCTCCGAAAGAGACCTGCAGAGAGATGTGTTCCTGAATGGGCTCCCGGGTGCACATATGCGTGCCCGGAACAAATGGAGCGGGGCTTACTGCCGGGTGATTTCCTGACACAGCTTCACAAAATACTGCGCATTCTCCACCGGGACATCGGGGAGGATTCCGTGGCCGAGGTTGAAGATATGGCGGCCGCCTTTCATCACGTCGGCGATCTTTTTAACCGCTTCTCTGGTGGCTTCCTGAGAATAGAGGCGGGTGGGTTCCATGTTGCCCTGGAGAACGTAGCGATCACCGAGTTTGGCCCGGGCGATCTCCATGGGGGTGCCCCAGTCGACGCCGAAGACATCAAAGTCCCCGTCAATCTCGTCAAGGTAGGCACCGATCCCTTTGGGGAACATAATAATCGGTATGTGGGGGTAGCGTTCCTTGATCGAGGCAGCGATCTCTTTCATATAACTCCAGCTGAATTCGAAGTAGACCTCTTTCTCAAGCGCGGCGGCCCAGCTGTCGAAAATCTGCACGACATCGGCTCCCGCTTCGATCTGTTTGGCGAGATAATACTTGACCACGTCGGTGACTTTGGTCAGCAGGGCATGCATGAGATCCGGATCGGTGTAGATGAGTTTTTTAACGAGGTTGTAGGTTTTGGTACCCTGTCCTTCGATCATGTAGGTTGCCAGGGTCCAGGGGGCGCCGGTAAAGCCTATGAGGGCTTTGTCGCCGTCGAGGCGTTCGCGGACGAGGCGGAGCGTTTCGTAGACGTAGGTGAGTTTCTCGGCGGCCGCTTCACCGCCGAGAAGCGCATCGACATCGGCCATCGTCTTGATCGGTTTGGCAAACACAGGGCCTTCCCCTTTGACAAAATCGAGTGCCATGCCCATTTCGTTGGGGATGACGAGGATATCGCTGAAGAGAATCGCCGCATCGACACCGACGATATCGACCGGCTGGAGAGTCACTTCGGCGGCCATCCGGGGTGTGTGGCACAGATTGAGAAAATTACCCGCCTGCTTGCGTACCGCCATGTAGTCGGGGAGGTAGCGACCGGCCTGGCGCATCATCCAGACGGGAGTATATGGGGTGGGCGTGCCGAAGCAGGCGTCGACGAAGATTTTGGAAGACATCAGTGGTTACCACCTTTGTGCATGAAATAGAGCCCGAGGGCGAGGGCGAGAATGGATCCGGAGAATTCGAGCATCTCGAGGGCACCGTTGTAGTCGGTATGCAAAACCCGCTTGAAAAAGCTGACGATGAGTACCATGAGGATCACCTTGGCGAGCTTGTCCTTGAGCTCATCGAGGGAGTGGATCTCGAGGATACGTGAGGCAGCACTTCTCTGGGCGATGTCGATTTCGGAGATGAAGAGTTCATAGAGTCCAAATCCGAAAATGAACATCACGATCGCCATCAGATAGAGATCGATAGCACCGATGAGCTCCCCGACGAGGGTAGCGTGAAAATCAGCGACATGGTGTCCACCAAAGTAGTTGGCAAACACCACACCGGCAACGTGCATGACATCGACACTGGCGACAATAAACAGCGCCATTCCCCCAATCATACTGAAAATCACAGCCAGCAAAACGAAAAACCGGGTGTTCCAGAGGATAGACTCAAAAGCCTTCTCATACCACGGCTGATGGGTGCCGTGTACAGTACTGTCGCGTTTGTGCATGATCAGACCCTCTCCATTTCGATCCACTTTTCGGCGATACGGATGGCATTGGTCGCGGCGCCGACACGCAGCTGGTCGGCGACGACCCAGAGGTGGAGGATGTTGGGGGCGAACAGATCGCGTCGGATCCGTCCGACAAAAGTGGTGTCGGTATCGGTGGCGACGATTGGCATGGGGTAGAGGTTCTCTTCGAGGTTGTCCATCACTTCGACATCGGGAAATTCGTGCAACGCGAGGCGCACCTTTTCGACATCCACATCCACATCCGGGGCAAACGTTACCGTCACCGCCTCGGAGTGGCTCCGCAGCACCGGTACCCGGACGCAGGTGGCGCTGACGGCGATGTCGGCGTGGAGGATTTTGTTGGTTTCGTTGACCATTTTCATCTCCTCTCTGGTGTAGTCACCGGGCTGAGGAACATCGATATGGGGGATGACGTTGAGAGCGATCTGATGCTGGAACGCTTCAATCCGGGTCTCGTCGAGCTTGAAGGCGAAGAAATCCTGCATCTGCTGTACGAGCTCCTCCATCCCTTTTTTCCCGGCACCACTCGTGGCCTGATAGGTGGCGACGTCGACCCGCTTGATCGAACCGTAGAGGTCGTAGAGGGGTTTGAGGGCGAGTACCATCTGGATGGTGGAGCAGTTGGGGTTGGCGATGATGCCGCGTTCACGCCATGCGGCGATATCTTCGGGGTTGACCTCGGGGACGACGAGGGGGATTTCGGGATCCATCCGGAAGTGGGAGGTGTTGTCGATGACGACGGCTCCGGCTTCGACGGCATATTGGGCGTATTGGGCCGAAATGCTTCCTCCGGCAGAGAAAAAGGCGATGTCGATGTCGCGTCCCTCAAAAACCGTTTCGGTCAGCTCCTCGATCCGGTAGTGCGTGCCGCAGCATTCGACTGTCTCACCGGCGCTGTTGGCACTGGCAAGGGGCAGGAGAGAGGCTACCGGAAAGTTGCGCTCCTCAAGGACACGGAAAATCTCTTCGCCGACGGCGCCGCTGGCACCGACGACGGCTATGTTGAAGTATTGGCTCATGGTGTTACTCGATTCTTAGATTATTGTTGTATTTACCGGTCTCGTTTTCGGGATACTCCTCCCTGGGAGCTTTGGCGATAGAGACGACTTTGTCTTTCCCCTCGACGTTGACGGTTTTGACGCCGGAGGTGTTGCGGCCGGCTTTGCGGATAGTGTGCATATCGACACGGATCATTTTGCCCGCGCTGGTCAGACACATGAGGTCTTTGTCCTCTTCGACGAATACCACACCGACGACATCTCCGGTCTTGGGGGTGAGCTTCATGGCAATGACCCCTTTGCCTGCACGGCTCTGTTCGCGGTACTCATCGGCGGTGGTGCGCTTGCTCAGACCCTTTTCGCTGACGATGAGGATCTCGTCTTCTTCGTTTTCGATGGTGGTGGCACCGCAGACATAATCGCCGTCGATCTTGAATTTGATTGCGGTAACTCCACGGGCTACCCGCCCGATTTGTCGGGCTTCTTCGACTTTGAAGCGGATGCATTGTCCCTTTTTGGTCGCGACAAAGAGCCACCGGGTTTCCGGCGTGACGATCTTGGCTTCGATGATTTCATCATCTTCGTCGAGGTTAATGGCGCGCACACCGTTGGAGCGGATGTTGCTGTATTCGTTGAGGCCGGTGCGCTTGACGACCCCATTGCGGGTGAAAAAGACAAGACTCTTGCTCCCGTCAAAGTCGGTTGTGGGGATGATCGCCATGATCTTCTCGTCTTTCTGAAGGTTGATGAGGTTGACGACGGCTTTCCCTTTGGCGGCGCGGGAGCCTTCGGGGATGCGGTAGACCTTGAGCCAGTAAAGCTGGCCGCGGTCGGTGACGAACATCAACGTATCGTGGGTGTTGGAGATGAAAAACTTCTCGATGAAGTCGTCTTCGTAGGTGGTGACGGCGATTTTCCCTTTGCCGCCGCGGCGCTGCTTCTCGTACTGTTTGACCGGTACCCGCTTGATGTAGCCCCGATGGGTGATAGTGACGACCATCGGCTCATTGGGGATGAGGTCTTCGATGTCGATGTCGTCGTAGTCGTCGACGATCTCGGTGCGGCGCTCCTCGCTGAAGGCTGTTTTGACTTCGGTGAGTTCTTCACGGATGATTTTAATGATTTTGGCTTCGCTCTTGAGGATCCCTTCGAGTTTGGCGATGAGTTTGCGTAGTTGGGCCAGTTCGTTCTCGATCTTTTCGATCTCGAGACCTGTCAGGCGGCGCAGGCGCATCTCGAGGATCGCTTTGGCCTGGATTTCGCTGAGGCTGAAGCGGCTCATGAGGTTTTCGCGTGCTTCAGTGTCATCGGCACTGGCGCGAATGATTTTGATCACTTCGTCGATGTTGTCTACGGCGATCTTGAGCCCTTCGAGGATGTGGGCGCGTGCCCGAGCCTTTTCGAGATCGAAAATCGTACGGCGGATGATCACCGTCTTGCGGTGGTTGACAAACAGATCGAGGAGCTCTCCGAGGGTGAAAATCCTCGGTTCTTTATTGACGATGGCGAGCATGATGATCCCGAAGGTGGTCTGCATCTGGGTCGATTTGAAGAGATTGTTGAGGACAATCTCACTCATGGCGTCCCGCTTGAGCTCGATGACGACGCGGATCCCTTCGCGGTCAGACTCGTCGCGGATTTCTCCGATACCGTCAATCTGCTTGTCGCGGACGAGTTGTGCGATGTTTTCGATGAGACGGGCTTTGTTGACTTGATAAGGGAGCTCATCGACGATGATCACTTCACGGTTTTTGTGCTGTTCGATGTGGGTTCTGGCACGCACTTTGACCCGTCCGCGTCCGGTGGCGTAGGCATCGATGATCCCTTTTTTGCCGAAGATCACTCCGCCGGTGGGGAAGTCGGGTCCCTTGAGGGCGGTCATCATCTCTTCGACGTTTGCGTCAGGGTTGTCGAGACGGATGAAGATCGCATCAATAAGCTCGTCGAGACGGTGGGGGGGAATGTTGGTTGCCATCCCGACGGCGATCCCGGCAGAGCCGTTGAGGAGGAGGTTGGGGACGCGACTGGGAAGGACATCGGGTTCACGCAAGCTGTCGTCGTAGTTGGGGACATAATCGACGGTGTCTTTCTCGAGATCGGCCAGCAGTTCCTCGGAGAGTTTGGTCATGCGGGCTTCGGTGTATCGCATCGCTGCGGCATTGTCGCCGTCGATGGAGCCGAAGTTTCCCTGACCGTCCACG
>JALVQH010000321.1 GCA_027031505.1 Campylobacteraceae bacterium
TGCTCTGCCGTCGGTTAAGGCAACGCTGCGTGAGCCGTTCGTCAAGCGGGCAAAAAAGGCGGAGTTTACCGCTTGCAACGTCACGCTCGAATCGGGGCGCTACTTTGTGGACTTTCAGGGCAAAAAAATTGGCACCAGTGCAATCCTTACCAACATGCTTGGCTCCTCGGCTCTGCTCTGCACAGCCGAGACTGACAACAATAAAGAGGCAGGAGAAGAGGTCGATATCCTCCTCTATTCGATGCGTTGATAGCTTCGGGCTACAAGCGCATATACTTTGACAAAGTGTGCCAGCTCAGCTACGGTTGTGCAGCCCTGCTTGATCGCCTCTTCGATCAGCCGCCTGTCTTTTTTGATGTTCATTATTTTTCTCCTCCTATAATACATTTACCGGAAGCTTTTGATTGCTTTTGTAAATATAACACACAAAATGGATATTGTTAAAAAGTATGACATATTGTCATACTTTTAAGATAAATATGGATAGAATTGAACGAAAATTGCACAAGGAGGATCGGATATGGTCAATTTCTACGAAGCGATTGAAAAAATCAAAGACATTATCTCCACCAAGAAAATTGGCGGAAAGGTGTTTGACAAAGATGTCGCCAATGAACTGGGGATCCCCCAGCCGAGATTTGCCACAATGAAAAAACGGGGTGCAATCCCCTATAAAGAGATCATGGAGTTTTGTGCCCGCAAAAAAATCAGCATTAATTGGCTCTTTTTTGATCAGCCTGCCGAGATGCTGCTTGAGGAGACCAACCGGTTTTTTACCGTACGCTACTTTGCTGACATCCGTGCCAGTGCCGGGGGCGGGGCAGATGTATTTAATGAGCATTACAAAACAATCACCATTGATGAGATGGTGATGCACAATATGGTCGGAATGGGCAACACTGATCTTGAGGCGATTCACGTTAATGGAGAGTCGATGGAACCTACGCTGCAGGATGGCTCCATTGTCTTCCTTGATCGTACGCAGAACGATATCGCCAAAGACGGCATCTTTGTTGCCGCCACAACGGCCGGATTGTTTATCAAACGGATTCGCCGGCGTGCCGACGGGATGATCGAGCTGATTTCAGACAACAAAAACTATTCCCCGGAAGTCCTTGCACCGGATGAGGTGAAAATCGTGGGGAAAGTCGTCGGTAATATCGAGAGCTTATGAGGTACCGTTGGCACAGCCAACACACCGGATGCTCTCCGGACGGACACGCATGCGAGCCATACCGATTGCTTCCTCGCATTCGATGCAGATACCAAATCCTTCCGAATCAATGCGTCCGAGGGCATTGCGCAGTCGGGTTTGTCGCAAGCGGCTCTCTTCAAGGATGCGCCGGTTGATCTCCTGTTTATTCATCGCTTCGATCCGGGTCAGGCGCCCCAGTGAGCAGTCGGGAGCGATGGGTTTGGCTTTTTCGGTGAGAAGAGCAATTTGTTCATCGAGAACAGTGAGTTCCCGGCGAATTTGATGTTTGATTTCTTTTTTTTCGGCCTGGGTCATATTCTGGCTTTGGCTGTTTTGTGCTATTATACCCAAACATCATCAGTATAAGGAGTTTCTCGCAATGGAAGGGATGATCGAAGTCAGTTACATTGTTTTGTGCACCAACGATACCAATGTTGTCGTGACGCTTGCAAAAGTTCTTGAAGATGAAAAAGTGGCACGCACCATTCGGGGAGAATTTGCCAAAGGCATTCGGAATCTTGTCCTTTCATTCAGCGGGGAAGCTGAGATCCAGATCAAAACAGCCAAAGAGATTCATACATTTCGTGCTTCCAAAAACGATTTTGCCGATCTGGTGGAGTTGGCCGAAGAAGATGCCCGCAAAAACAAATATATTAAAAAAGGGTGCGAAGGGGTGGAGCTGGTCAATATCGTGACGGTGGACTAACCCCAATCAAGAACGCTGAGTAATAGGGGGTCAGGAACTAAATCCTGAAAGAGTGCACCTCTGTAGATCCTGTCACCTGCTTTAGAGATCTTGACTCTGCCTCTAATAGAGCTTCCCGATTCCCTTGATAATCGGATCAAGTCCTGCCAGGGAGACGATCTGCCGTTGATTGGCGTCAGGATACAAGTATACTGCTATTGCCTTTGGCAAGCAAAGTACCCTTGCATCGATTTTATCACTTTTATTACGCTGGGCAATTGTTTTGGCAAAGCCTCTGGCGCTTGGGGTTGGGCATAAAGACCCAAATGCCCTTTTGGGCGCAGAAACGATAGATCAAGGAAGAGTAGCTTCCGGTGGACTCAAATACCCCATATAAGCTTATCGATCTCTTTTTTGTAGAGCTTTTTGAGTTTTGCAAAGAGTGCTTTGAGTGCCTGAGCGTTGTTTTCTGTCTGCACGTGAAAAAATCTGCAGGACTGGCCGTAGTCCATTGCCCGCAGACAATGCCCCCGGGGTGCAAAAGTCTGCCTTGATTATGAACGAAATTGCAGCATCAAACATTCAGACTATTTATGGGCGTGGTAATAAGAGGGCTCAATTGCATAGACAATCTCGGTACGCAGTTTTCGTGTCCGAATCTCCACGATACTCAATCCCTGAACGGGGAGCTTCATAAATGCTTCCATATCGGTGATACCCGCTTCGGCAACGGCGCGCAGGATGAGACCCCGGTACGCTTTGGCCCAGTGGCTGACTGTTTTGCCCTCTTTGAGAAATTTCAAAACGGTACAGGGGTGGCCGGGACGGTATACTTTGTCATAAAATCCGGCCCGCAAATCAAGAATATCCTCCCCCTCAAGATACGCATCCATCAGCGGTGTTCCGGCTGTGCGGTAAAGTTGCTCCGGGCGGAGGCTGCCGACGGTTCTCCCCTGTGCCAGCCGGTATTCGGGGATCGGATCATCGGCGCGGAGAAATCCGAAAAGATTGGAATGGAGGATAAGATGCTCATGGAGATACTGCTGCCCTCCGGGAGAGAGCGAGGAGTAGTCCAGGTAGCTGAAAGCCACACCGGTATAGCGCTCGATGGCTTTCATGGCTGGCTCACGGAGGGGGTCTCCGGCCGCATAGCGGGCGATATCTCCTGTGCGCTTCAAACCGAACATCCAGGAGAGTTCGTCCGGATCT
>JALVQH010000322.1 GCA_027031505.1 Campylobacteraceae bacterium
GCGAGGGAAAAGGCGAAATCTTCAGCCGTGTACGTTGCTTTGGGGTACGCTTCCCGGTAGGCACGGGCAAACGGCCACTCCGACCGCCCGAACTGCTCGAGACCGCGCCGCACCATCGTCCGGTTGATGTGATCGAGAGGCATCATATCGGCGACGATGGCGATCGCCACCATGTCGAGGTAGAATTTCATATCGATCCCGGTACCGAGTTCCCGATTGAGCGCCGCACACAGGTACCAGGCGATCTGGGCACCGCACACTTCCTTATAGGGAAAAGAGCACTCCGGCTGTTTTGGATCGACGATGGCATACGCTTCGGGGAGTATCTCGGGAACAATATGATGATCAGTAATGATCAGATCAATCCCCCGCTTCCGACAGATACGAGCGGCTTCATGAGCAGCAATGCCGTTGTCAACAGTCAGCACAACATCTGCATCTTTGATCCGGTCAATGAGACGCGGAGAGAGACCATATCCATCACGAAAACGGTTGGGAATGATTGCTTCGATAGTAAGACCCAGCGCTGCAAAAAAACGGGAAACAATGGCAGTAGACATTACTCCGTCCACATCATAGTCACCGACAAGAATTATTTTTTCCTGCGAACGTATTGCTTCGGCTATTCGTCCAACTGCACGATCCATCCCCTTGAAAGTGCAGGGAGAAGGGAGATCACGCAACGTGAGAAATATCCGGGAAAAACGGCTTTCGAGGATTGAAACAATGATTTCGGGATTTAGAAGAGGATAGGTCATCCTCTCGCAGCACGGTAGACTTGTGCTGCATTGACAAAAGCCAGAATTGCAGGATTGGGATGCTGAAGGCGGGAGGTAAATTCCGGATGGAACTGCACTCCGAGGAACCAGGGATGATCCTCCACCTCTACCGCTTCAATCAAACCATCCGATTCTCCACTGACAATCATGCCGGCTTTTTCAAGTGCTTCCCGATAAGAGGGGTTGGCTTCGTAACGGTGACGGTGACGCTCATAAATAGTGGATGCTCCATACGCCTTTGACAGGTTGGAACCCTCTTTGGTATCGCAACGGTACTCTCCAAGACGCATCGTTCCTCCAAGCGGCGATGTAGTCGTGCGCACCTGTTTGGATCCGCTCGCATCGATAAATTCATCGATAAGATAAACGATCGGATCGGGAGTCTCTTCGTCAAATTCCATCGAATTTGCTCTTGCCAAACCCAATTCATTGCGGGCAAATTCGATCATTGCCAATTGCATTCCGAGACAAATTCCGAGAAAAGGTATTTTTTCGGTTCGGGCATACCGAATTGCTTCGATTTTCCCTTCGGTTCCCCGTTTGCCAAACCCTCCGGCAACCAGAATACCATCACATTCATGTAAATGTTTCTCACCTCCCTCTTCTTCAATCTTTTCGCTGTCCACCCATTTAAGAGTTACCTTCAGATCGTGATGGGCACCGGCATGTATTAAAGCTTCGGTCAGAGATTTGTATGACTCCTTGAGATCAAGATACTTGCCAACAAATGCAATTTTGATTTCACCGGAGGGCTTGAGAATTTTGTGTACCAGATCGCTCCAGGCATCCATCTGCGGCCGACAATTATCCAACTCAAGCTGCCGGCAGATCGGCTGAAGAATCTCCTGACGCAGGAAATGGATCGGGACTTGATAGATAGTAGCAGCATCCTCAGCAACGATGACAGAACTCTCATCCACATCACAACTGAAAGCGATCTTGCGTTTGATCTCTCCGCTGACAGGCACTTCAGCCCGCAAAACCAGCATATGCGGTGTAATACCAATCCGGCGCAGCTCCTGAACTGAGTGCTGGGTCGGTTTGGTCTTGAGTTCTCCGGCTGCTTTGATATATGGCAGGAGTGTGACATGGATATTCATCACGTTTTTGCGTCCGAGTTCGTGTTTGATTTGACGAATGGTCTCGAGAAAGGGTAACCCTTCAATATCTCCGGTGGTTCCCCCCAGCTCGACGATGAGAATATCCCGTCCCTTCCCAGCCAATTTGATCCGCTCTTTGATCTCGTTGACAATATGAGGAACCACCTGGATGGTTTTGCCGAGATACTCCCCTTTACGTTCTTTTTCAATCACGGTCTTGTATATTTGTCCTGTCGTAAAATTGTTAGCCTGAGTCAAAGAAGTATCAAGAAACCGTTCATAATGTCCCAGATCCAAATCAGTCTCGGCGCCATCCTTCGTGACAAATACTTCACCATGCTCCAGGGGAGACATAGTACCCGGATCAACATTGATATAAGGATCAAGTTTGAGAACACCAACCCGAAAACCCGAAGCTTTGAGAAGCGTTCCTATGCTGGCAGCTGTAATCCCTTTACCAAGTGAACTGAGTACACCGCCAGTAACAAAAATAAATTTTGTATGTTTGTTTTCATTCATCATTGCCCCCGTTTCAAGCAACAATCGGCATGATGATGGTCATAAAATTATCACTCTTGACCCAGAACGGGAGTGTCGATTCATTTAAACCGATTTCAAAACTGTCATGCTCGACCTGAGAAAGAAAATCAAGTATATATTTGCTGTTAAGCAACACATCGAATTTGTGTTGCAATCCGGTGTTGAGTTCGATTTCGGTTTTGGCTTCTACATTGTCTGCACTTAAAGAATGGAACAAAACTGCATCACTGAGAAACGTAATTTTAATATCCTGGGAAATGGTTGTAATCATACGAATCGATTCCATCATCTCTTTTCTCGGAAGGGCAAACTGGTGTTTGACTGTTGACGGAATGATGCGCTGGTAATCGGGAAATTTTCCATTGATCAATCGGGTATAGAAAAGGGTGGTTTTGTTTTGGATTATCAGCGTTGTTTCATCGTAAAAGATTTCGATATGATCCAGAAAAAGTTTCTGGATTTCAAGAATCGCTTTTTTGGGAAGAATAAGAGAGAGGGGTATTTCCGATCCTCCCGGGATGGAAGCAATTGCGAGGCGGCGGGTATCGGTTCCGACGAGATCGGTTGTGTTGCTTCCAATATTGATCAAGGCTCCATTGAGTTCAAATTTTGGATTGTTAGTATCAATAGCAGGGGAGATTTTTTTCAGATTGTGAATCAGATTGAAAGAATCGAGAGTAATCCTGGCTTTGCCGTCTATGGTCGGAAAAGACGGATACTGGGTTGCATCAAAAATCGGCAGTTTGAATTTGGAATGTTGTTGTTTGACTATCAATGAAGTATCAAAGAGTTCAAGGGTAATTTCATCATCTTTCAATATGCGGACTATGTCCAGAAATTTCTTGCCGTTTGCGGTAAAAGCACCTTCATGATCGATAGCAATTTGATCAGTAGTTGTCTTCAGACCGATTTCAGAATCAGTTGCTTTGATCACACACTGGTTTTGATGAGCGGCAAAGTGAATGTGAGATGTAATATGACTGGCATCCTTTTTTTCCAAAAACGGTTGAAGGTTGATCAGGATGGTTTCGATGATCTGCTTTTGTACCCGGACTTTCATGGATGCTCCTCATATTTTCCAAATAAATCGTAGATATAGTAGAACCCTGTGAACTGTGTGAAAAATCCGTCAAACTTTGATTGTACGGGGAAAAGAGACTCGATCATCTCTTGTGAATTGTTCACATTTTTTCATGGATAAAATTATATCTTTTTTTTATTTGAATTTAGATGTGGTTTGTGTCTTTAGTTTATGTGCTCATTTTTTTTGCAGCGTTTCGATTTTATTGGAGAGCTCTTCGAGCAGTACTTTGAAATTTTCATCATTGGCGATTACTTCGTTGATTTTTTTCATGGCATGGGAGATAGCAGTGTGGTCTTTCATTCCAAAATAGAGTGCAATCTGGGGCATGGAATTGGGTGTGAGGTTGCGGGCGAGGTAAATAACAATCCGCCGGGCATTGACTACATTTTGTGTTCTTTTTTTGGATCGGATGTCGGAAGGCTTGACATTGAGTTCTTTTGAGATGATTGCAACGATATCATCGATAGTGATGTTATCCTGTTTTTCTTTGATTTGATCTTTGATGGCATTTTTGGCAAATTCCAGTGTAATCTCCTGACTCAGCATGTTGCTCATGGCATTGAGTTTGATAATAGTCCCTTCGATTTCGCGGATGTTGTCTCCCATATTGGTGGCAATATAGTGGACAATGTCATTATTCAGACGTATACCATCGAGTTCGCATTTTTTTTGAATGATAGCTATTTTGGTTTCGAGTCCGGGGGGCTGAATGTCGGCCAGTAAACCCCATTCAAACCGGCTGCGAAGTCTGTCAACCAGACCGGCAATTTTCTTGGGATGACGGTCGGAGGTGATGACAATCTGTTTTTTTGCCTGATGAAGTTCATTAAAAGTGTGAAAAAACTCTTCCTGAGTTTGCTCTTTGCGACTGAGGAATTGAACATCATCAATCAGAAGAATGTCACATTCCCGGAAATGATCCCGAAAGCGATCCATAGTCTGAGAACGCAGATGGGAAGTAAATTTATTCATGAATTGTTCAAAAGTAGTGTAAATGACGTGTTTCCCCTGTGTGATATGATAATTGCCGATCGCCTGAAGAAGGTGGGTTTTGCCCAATCCAACCCCACCGTACAGAAAGAGGGGGTTGTACAGTTCACCCGGTTTTTCAGCGACACTTTTGGCAGCGGTATAGGCAAATTGGTTGGAGTCACCGACAATAAAACTGTCAAAAGTGAACGAAGGATTAAGGTGGGTACTTTTTGGAGCAGAGCCTTTACTGTCGATACTGG
This sequence comes from Campylobacteraceae bacterium, assembly GCA_027031505.1. Taxonomy (GTDB): domain Bacteria; phylum Campylobacterota; class Campylobacteria; order Campylobacterales; family Sulfurovaceae; genus S017-3. The sequence goes on from JALVQH010000322.1 coordinate 4,736, forward strand.
CAGGATTTGCGGGTCGTAACTTGACATGATCGACATGAATCTCAATGTTGGGTTTGATTCCGTTTTGGATTTCAAAAAGATGAGCGATTTTGTTCTGATATTTGGTCTGAACCCATTTGGCAACGAGAATATTCGGAACAGTAAAATAGGCAATATCACTTCGGGAACGTCTGGGATCATAATAACAATTTTTAATATAGCGTTCGTACTCAGAAGGTGAAATTTCTTTTTTCAATGTTGCAAGGATTTGTTCACCGATATTCATATTGTTGCCTTAGTATCTGCAGATATTTTTTTGCAAGTGAATAACATAGAGGGATTTTATCGAAAACAAGCTAAAATGGCGTATGACTGGATGAGGTGAACAAAGTTATTCACAGGTGAAAAAGAGGGTGAATGGTTATATTGGGAATCGACCCCGGAAGCCGGAATCTCGGGTATTGTCTCCTCGAATGGGATGGACGGAAGATGGAACTGATCGAAGCGGGTTTGCTCAAGATCAAAACGCAGATTCTCCAGGAGCAGATCGTGGAGCTGGCCGAGGGGTTTGATGTGATCCTGGGAGGGCACCATGTCGATGAGGTGGCGATCGAGGATATTTTCTATGCGTTCAACCCCAAGACGGTCTTGAAACTTGCGCAGTTCCGGGGGGCTCTCTCTTTGAAAATTCTCCAGGAGATCGGCTACTTCTACGAGTACACACCGTTGCAGGTAAAAAAAGCGCTGACCGGCAACGGCAAAGCCTCCAAGGAGCAGGTGGCATTCATGGTTCGACGGATTCTGGGGATCAAGCGGGAGATCAAACCCCTTGACATCACCGACGCGATTGCGATCGCCGTGACCCATGCCCAGCGGGTGAAGCTGCGCAGGGAGAAACGGTAGCATTATTTTTATATGTTATAATTCTAAATAAGAAAAAAGGAGATAATATGGAGAAGACACTCTACGATCTGATCATCATCGGCGGAGGCCCGGGAGGGATTGGAACAGCGGTAGAAGCCAAAGCACTGGGTATGGAGAAAGTTTTGCTTATTGAAAAAAGCGATAATCACTCCGATACGATTCGCAAATTTTACAAGGACAACAAACGGGTTGACAAAAACTGGCAGGGACAGATCGTCGAGATGGAGGGGACGGTACCGTTCATGGACGGTACCAAGGAGAGTACGATCGACTTTTTCGACGAGCAGATCGACAAACATGCGATCGAGAGCCATTTTCGCTGCGAAGTGGACAAGATCACCCGCGAGGAGGATCGGTTCCATGTGCGTGCCGGATGCGGAGATTTCTACGGCAAATACATCGTCATCGCCATCGGTCGGATGGGCAAACCCAACAAACCGGGCTACCCCATCCCCCCCTCGATCCGGAAATTCGTCAACTACAATCTCGACAAATGCGGTCACGATGAGAAAATTCTCGTTGTCGGTGGTGGAGATTCTGCGGTGGAATATGCGGTAGAACTGGCCAGGACTAACAACGTCACTCTCAATTACCGCCGCCCGGAGATCACCCGCCCCAACCCCACCAACCGTGCCATGATCGCCGAAGCGATTGCCAACGGTGATGTCGCCCCCAAACTCGGGGTGGACATCAAAGGGCTCGATAATGCGGAGGGAAATGTGCGGGTGCATTTCTCCGACGGCACCGAGGAGGTGTATGAGCGGGTCATCTACGCCATCGGGGGAACCACCCCGGTCGATTTCCTCAAAAGCGCCAATCTCGATCTCGACGCCACCGGTGAGCCGATCATCAAGGAGAATCTCGAGACCAGCGTCCCGGGGATCTACATCGCCGGAGATATCGCCTTCAAAAGCGGCGGCAGCATCGCCATTGCGCTCAATCACGGTTATCGGATTGTGACCGATATTTTGAAACGGGAAGGGGAGCGCTGATCTCCAGATGAATGTTGATCCATCAGCCTTTTCCTGCCCGTATCCCGCTTACCCAGGCAAAATGCAGATTGAACCCTCCCCGATCACCATCGACATCGAGGATCTCTCCGGCGAAATAGAGTCCGGGTACCAGCCGTGAGCCCATCGTCACGGGGTCGACCTCACGTGTGTCGATCCCGCCGGTTGCTACTTCGGCATGTTCGAAGCCTCGGGTGTCGGTGATGGGGAGGGGAAGGTTTTTGAGTGTGTGGACGAGGGTGTGGATCGATTTGCGGGTGAGGTCGGCTTCGGTGCGGGCACGGCATCGGGTGTGATCGATGAGGGCGCGGGCGAGTTTCTTGTGGAGGATCCCTTCGAGCCAGAGGAGGAGAGGTTTGCGGCTGTGGGGGCTGACCCGTCTCATCAGCAGGTGGGTGAGTTTTTCCCTTGAGTGATCGGGGAAGAGATCGAGACGGAGTTCGCAGTATGCGTGCTCAGCCAGCCGGATGCTCACGTCGCGGCTGAGATCGAGAATCGCCAGTCCGCTGATCCCATAGTCGGTGAAGAGGAGATCCCCCTGCTTTTCGGTGATGTATTCACCGTTGGCGTAGAATCTGGCAGTGCCGGCGATTTTGACCCCTGAGCAGGCCTTGAGCCACGGTGCTTCGGAGCGCAGCTGCACGAGAGCCGGGCGGGGCGGGAGGAGGGTGTGACCGAAGGATACGGCAAATCCGTACCCGCTCTCCGAGCCTCCGAGCCGGGGGGCAGCCACCGAGCCGGTGGCGAGGAGGAGGCGGGGGGCAGTCACTGTCTCTCCATTGCCGACAACGGTAAAGTATTTTCCGTATGTGATGGATTCAACGGTATACTCCAGGCAAATCTCCACTCCGGCTTCACGTGCGGCAAACTCCAGCAGCTCCACCACCGAGACCCCCTGCAGCGACATGGGGAACAGCTGCCCCGCCTTCCCCTCGACGATCTCGAGTCCGATCGAATCGAAAAATTCCCGGATTTTCTCCATACCGTACCCCTCAAGTACCGCCTTGACAAAAGGGGGATTATCGGAGTGGAACCGGTGGGATTCGATCAACCGGTTGGAAAGGTTGCACCGTCCGTTGCCCGAGACGAGGAGCTTTTTGCCGAGCCGTTTGGTGCGCTCGATGAGGAGCACCCGGTGTCCTTTGCGCGCCGCCGTGATCGCTGCGCTCAGCCCTGCAGCACCCCCGCCGATGATGATCATATCTGCTTTTTTCATGCTGTATTATAGCCAATTGCGTCGGAGGGCTTTACAACCAAAGTGTTTTTTGCTATAATCTCACTCCGAATTTGTCTATGCGGGCGTAGCTCAGTGGTAGAGCATCACCTTGCCAAGGTGAGGGTCGACGGTTCGAACCCGTTCGCCCGCTCCACGAAAACATTATGATTCTGATAACAAATTCTGGAAAATTTTACCTTTTATGGTGTCCGTAGCCCGGGTGGTGGAATGGTAGACACAGGGGACTTAAAATCCCCCGGTCATTGCGACCGTGCCGGTTCAAGTCCGGCTCCGGGCACCACAACATGAGGCGGCATAGCCAAGTGGTAAGGCACGAGCCTGCAAAGCTCTGATCGCCGGTTCGAATCCGGCTGTCGCCTCCACCTCATTTTTTCCTCAATCATTTCGGGAGATGTCAGAGCGGTTGAATGTGCCGGTCTTGAAAACCGGTGAGGGTAACACCTCCGGGGGTTCGAATCCCCCTCTCCCGGCCATACAATGATAGTAATCCTCGCTTAATAACCAAAAAATAGCACATTATAACCTGATTTAAGGTTAGATCACCCGCCATATTTCTACCCTATAGCTCCCACACCGTAGAAAAAGGCAATTTTCGAGATAAAGCGAAGTTTCGTGCGGCTAAAAACCTAAGCTAAGCACGGTAATATGGTGGCTAAAAAGGAATATTTTATACCGTATTCTCACAAAAGCTTGATGCCATTGCTTCCATCCCGGGCATCGAGGAGCTTACAGCACTGATACTGCTGCATCTGTTCATCCGTTATCCTGACGCCAATCAACGGCAGATCGTCTCCCTGGCAGGACTTGATTCGATTATCAGGGAATCGGGAAGCTCTATTAGAGGCAGAGTCAAGATCTCCAAAGCAGGAGACAGGATCTACAGGGGTGCACTCTTTATGCCGGCGATGGTAGCTGTGCGGCACAACATCAAACTCAAAGCCTACTACGAGAGACTCAAAGCAGGCGGCAAACATACGACTGTAGCGCAAGTAGCGGTGATGCGCAAGTTACTCATCATTGCACATTCTCTCTATAAGAGTGGGGAAATGTACAGGGAGGAAGTATAGAGAAATCATCGTCGTAAAAAGGTAAAAATATCGGTAGAATTGTTATGTTTTTTATGGGATTTTAAGGTAGCGACTGACCCCTATACCCTATACCCTTCCCTCTATGAGAAGCAAAATGGGGTATAATACGACCATTCGTTTTCAGGAGCAGATATGCGCTTAGCTATGCGTTTGACGGTCATGATGCTGGTGATGATGATGGGGGCAGTTTGGGGGGGAGTTGTCCGTGTAGCACTTGCAGCTAATGTCAGCTATGCCATGCCCTCCCTCAAAG
>JALVQH010000323.1 GCA_027031505.1 Campylobacteraceae bacterium
GATACGGATGTGAAGTGGGGATCGATGACTTTGGATCCGGGTATTCCAATTTCGAGATGATCGAGGCACTCAAAGTGGATTATGTCAAGATTAACGGGCGACTGATCCAGGGGATCGATACATCAAAGCGCCAGGAATTGATCGTCGAAACAATCCACACGTTTTGCCACAAACTCGGGATCAAAACGGTTGCCGAGATGGTAGGGAATGAGGCGGAATATCGCATCATCAAAAGTATCGGAATCGACTGGACGCAGGGATGGTATATCTCCCGGGAGATAGAGAGCGATGCCATTGGCCAATAGAAAAACAACCCTCCGGAAAGATATCCGGATCAAACTGATCATTTTCGGTCTGCTGCCGGCACTGATGGTTGGTCTCATCGGAGGGTGGATCATCTACCGATCGGAAGAGCGGCAGATCAGCAGAGCTCATACGCTTCTGCTTAAAAGCTTTCAAAACGATGCGAAAGATTTTGCGGGTCGGACAGGGTATATCGCCCGGATCGCCCGAAAGCATCTCCAAAACGAGGATGCAGCGTCAGCCTGGGAAGCGATCAGGTCGTTCTGGATCGTAGAGTCGCTGATGGAACTGGATCGATCCGGCACCCTTCTTCGTTGCTATGACCGCAATGCTACACGTACCGCATCCTGCTCCCTTGATGCAACGCAGCAAACATTTGTAAAGGGGCATCCGGGGGGAGGGAGGGGAGCCGAATACTCTGCAGCATACGGCAAAGTGCTTCTCTTTGATCTTTTTGTGCATGGCGGACGGCTTTACCTTCTTACATTTACCCTCAAGCCGCTGCTTGGAGAGTATCAGTCAATGATGAAAGCTACCGCTTCTCCCACACAGTCTCTTGCGGTAATCAACGATCGGGGCGATTACATCCTCGACACCTACCATCCGGAAAACGTACGCAATCGCACCTCCTTCCGGGAGCAGGGAGCCTATGCTGCAGCCGTCGAAAACCAGCCCCCGTTTACTCTGACAGAATTCCCGGCAAACTACAAAAGAGGGGACGGTTTCTGGGACGGTGCATTCAGTGAGGACAATCTCATTATCTATGCTCCTCTTCCGGAGATCAACGCCACGGCACTTCTGTGGGATCATACCGAAGAGTATGATATGTTTCTTGTCAAGCTGGGGCTGATTGCAACGGCACTGCTGATCCCGATCCTTGTGATGATCTATTCAGCTTCCGGGATCATGAGTACCCGAATCATCCGGCCGCTTGTTGAGCTCTCCCACCGGATTGATGATGTGATCGCAGGGCGTCAAAGCAGTGAAATGAAAATCATGAAAACCTATCCGATCCTTGTCAATATCTTTGAGCGCTTTATGTACATGCAGCAGGTCATCTGGGAGCGCGAAGCAAAAATCCAGAAGCAAAACAAAGAAGAGATGCGTCTGCGCGATGCAGTACACCGCCAGGAGAAACTGGCTTCTCTCGGGGAAATGATCGGCAATATCGCCCACCAGTGGCGTCAGCCCCTTTCGGTGATCTCCACCTCGGCAACCGCTCTTCAGATGGAGCAGGAGATGGGAATCATGACCGAAGAGAGCCTTCGGCAGGCTACCGGACAGATCAATGACAGTGCGCAGTACCTTTCGCAGACGATCGACGACTTCCGCTCCTTTATCAAGGGTGAGGGGAAGCGGAGCCGCTTCAGTGTCGAAGAACTGGTTCGAACGCTGGAGAATCTCATCTCGGCACAACTTAAAGCTCATGAAATTGCGCTGGTCGTACATCCCGAATCCGATATGGAGATTGACGGATATCGAAACGATCTCCTTCAGGTACTCATCAATCTTGTCAACAATGCTAAGGATGCCTTGATTGAATCCCGCCTTGATGAGAAGAAAATTGTCCTTGCATTTGATCCGGAGGATTCCGGAAAGATACGGATCCGGGTGACCGACAACGGCGGAGGGATCGATGTTGCGATCATCGATCGGATCTTTGAACCCTATTTTACGACCAAGCATCAATCCCAGGGGACAGGGTTGGGGCTTCATATGGTCTACCGTCTGATTACGGAAGAGATGGGCGGGACGATTGAAGTAGAGAATGTTACGGATCCCGAAACGGGTGGACAGGGGGCGCAGTTTACGATCGTGCTGCCCGGCATGGTCTCCGACGGAACCGATGAATCTGCATGAGAAATGCCCCAAAGGAGAAACCCAATGAATCTGCTTGACAAACACAACCGTTTTAACGCCGCCAACCTGATCACCTTCGGTAACATCGCCTGTGGCGTGGTGGCAATGTATCTGATTCAACAGCATCGGTTCCTCCCGGCCATTGTCCTTGCCTGGATCGCCGGGGGACTGGATATTGCTGACGGGAAAGTCGCCCGCAGGTATGCACTCTCAACCGAGTTCGGGGTGCAGTTGGACAGTTTCGCCGATTTCCTTTCGTTCGTGATCATGCCGGCGTTTCTCCTCTTTTATGCCGTGGGGTATTATATCGGTATCGGAGGGGCGGAGAAGCTCATACTCGGAACGGTGTTTGTCCTCTACATCATTGCCGGTCTGCGCCGTCTCGTGGAGTTCAATCTCAAAGTCGATGCCGGAGAGGTTGCCAAATATTTTGAAGGGGTTCCCACCCCGCTGGGGGCGATTTTGCTGTGGTTGATTTATCTCATGGTCGCCTATGGTCTGATCGGCAGCGGATATCTGGTGGCAGTACTTGTTGCGGTGATCGCCTGGTCGCTTAATTCGCAGATCAGGATACCGCACCCGTGAGTTTAGTGAATAGTGAATAGTGAATAGTGAATAGTGAATAGTGAATGGTGAATGGTTTTGGCATGCTTTTCTCCGAAAAGCTTTTATTGGTTTTGTACAGGTCGGGGTGCCCTCACCCCGACACAATATACAATAACACACCAACATGTCAGGAGCATCTGTGGGTATAGGACGTAAGCTGAAAGATTTTTCCGAGTTGGTGATGTTTCAACATTCGGTCTTTTCTCTGCCGTTTATTTTTGTGGCGATGGTGGTGGCAGCGCACGGGTGGTTTGGATGGCGGTTGTTGTTTCTGGGCT
>JALVQH010000324.1 GCA_027031505.1 Campylobacteraceae bacterium
CCGAGGATGACCACTGTGTCACCTCTGCGCCACCCCTCTGCCTCTTCTGCCAGCGGGATGGTTCGGGTACCTTTGGCGACCCCGTTTCCTTCGATGGCCACATACGGTGTCCTCGCGGCACCGTATGCGAGAAAAAGGCCGTTGGTAATGATCCCCTGGCCGATCCTGAGCGGATCATAGTCGGGGCTCTGCGGATCGTCGGTGATCATCCCCTCGTTGCGATAGTCGCTGATGATGATCTTCGCTGTTTTGTCTGCATCGATAGGATGTCGTGGCTCTCCGATCCTCAGCACGCTCCCCGATTCGCTCAGGAGGGTATCGACATAGAGTTGGGTGTTTTTGTGGGGGTTGAAGGCGAGCTCCCCTTCGAGTTTGATGGTGCGGAAGTGTCGGGTCAGTCTGGTGTTGATGACCACTCTGTGGCGGGCATGGATAAGGATCCGATCCCCGTCTGCCGGCACGGCGCCCCCTTTCCAGGTTCCGGGGTCACTCCAGGCGCCGCTGTCTGCACTCTCGACGGTAATCGTATTGACCAAGTTGTGGGTGAGTTTTGTCTCCTGTACCATCCGTGCCATCCGGATCTCTTTGTTCTGAACGTCAGCTGTGGTGGTATCTCTTTTGTTCGCCTGCTCACGCGACAACATATCCTCGTTGGTATCGGAGTCATTGTCGGAGTGCAGAGCAGAAGTGTCCGCGTCGGGGATGCTGTGACCGGTTGTGTGATCTGTTCCGCCGAAAATGCTGCCGATATCCCCACTGCATCCGATCAGCAAGGTTGCCAGAATCGATGTTATTGCGGTTGATACTTTCATGATACGCCTCTTTTTGTTGTTGTTTGAAATACGATGAGAAAAGCACGACATAGGGATAAGCAGAGAGATACCCGTTGCAGGTTTCATCGAGTGTGCAGTACAGCAACCCAGCCATCTGCTCTCAGCAGACCTGTGGCTTTCCGTCCCTACCTTGCGATAGGTTTGGCTTTTTTCAAGTACCATTCACTATACTATTTTCAAGCTTTAATTTTGATTAGTTTGATTTTATCGCCCATCACGATACGCTCTGCGATATCAACCGATACAACACCAAGCAATGTGGTTTCCATTGTGGAGAAGAGAAAGATCGGACAATCTGGCTCCGATGGCAGAATGATAACATAGAGGAGTTATCAGTTATCACCTGACCCCTTATTACTACCCGCTACTCTCTACCCTCTACCCTCTCTCGATACACCATCACTGCATTGAAACACCACTCCGTCAGCAGCATCAGGTCCCCCATCGAGAGGATCTCGAGAAACGGCTGTGAGGGCTCCAGTGCCCCGAAATCAACCCGCAGACCAAATCCATAATCCTCCGGCACATTGATCTCAGGCAGATCGATTCCGTAGTGCGCCACAAACGTCACCTCCGTCGATCGTCCCATCCGGACAATCCGCTTGCGGCGCCCTTCGTAGTCTTTGGCGTTTAGCAGAATTTCGGCGTGGGTGTTGTGGGAGAGGACGTTGCGGACGAAGGCGACGATATCGACGAAGTTTTCGTACCGTGCTTCCCCCAGCCGTGCGATCAGAAACGCACGAAACGGCGAGTCCTCCCGCAGGGCTTCGAGCATCCCCATCGCCACCCCGCGAAAGGCATTGAACTCGACAAAATACTCAAACAGCGACCCCTCCCCGTCCGGAGTCGCATACTCATGGTGCAGCACCGTCTCGATCAATCCTCCGTCAAACACATACGGTACATTCCCTTCAAACACCTTTACCAGCCGGGGCGGTACCCGCTCCCCCAAATTCTCCCGGCGACTCCAGAGGGCAAAAAACTCCCCGGCATGGAGGAAATAGAAGTTCTGCTCGACCAGCAGGAGGGCATCGTCGATAAGGGTGGCAGTCATATAAGCTCTTCCTCTGTTTTAATCTCAAGTAAACATAGAATAGCACATCTTTCTGACAAAACAGCTGGTCAATCGAGTTTTTTTATCCTATGATATCACTTATGATTTTGCCAGATACCCCCGCACGACTTCATCGGCTTCTTCTCCGTCTTTTTTGCGGATTTTGACGACGCGGATACCGCCAAGCTCCAATGCCTCTTTCATATTGGGGCCTACGGCGCGGGTCAGGAGGATATCCACATCCGAGAGATTCTCCAGATCCTTGCGGTGGAGCTCAACCTCTTCGGGCGAATAGGTATCCATGGGTGCTTCGTCTGCATGAAAATGCTCCGCTCCCCGTCTGTCTCCTCTGCCTCGGCCATGCCCCAAACCATGACCACCCTCTCTGTGGTGATGTCCCCCTTCATGGTCGTGGGTATGGGTATGCTTATTGGGACGCAGCTCCCGAAAAACACCCTCTTCAAAAATCGCAAACCACGGTGCCCGTCCCGCACGGGCAAACACTTCCAGATTCTCATCATGTACCGGTACGGCAATTTTCATGCTATGCTCCTTTTTGATAAGCATTATTATTATAACTGTATCTTAACACTATTATAAGTATTTGTCAAGTGCTACACTCTTTCAAGCGAAATAAGCTATACTTTCTCATACATATTCCTCTCGCAACGGTTCGTTGCCCACACCAAAGGATACACCATGAACACCCTCTACCGCGCCATCCCCAAGATCGACAAACTGCTTGCCCATGAGGCCTTTGCCGGATACAACACTACCCTGCTGACCGAAGCAATCCGTGATGCCATCGATGCCCTGCGTGCTGCGATCAGTGCCGGGACGATCACCGCTATCGACCACGAAGCGCTCATCGCGGACATTGCCCGGCGGTATGAGACGGCTCTGACTCCCTCCCTCCAGCCGGTCATCAACGCTACCGGAGTGATCATCCACACCAACCTCGGCCGCAGCCCCATCGATCCGGAGCTCTTCGATGCAGCGCGCGACATCGCCACGGGGTACTGCAACCTTGAGTACGACCTCGAGGCGGGCAAGCGGGGCGATCGCTACGTCCACACCGCCGAGGCGCTTCGGGATCTGCTCGGGGTTGAGGATGCCCTGATCGTCAACAACAACGCTGCGGCGGTATTCCTC
>JALVQH010000325.1 GCA_027031505.1 Campylobacteraceae bacterium
CCTGACTTCTGTTGTCCTGAGTCAAACGCCAAGATTTTTGGACTTATTTGAAGAGTATCTGATCTATGGCGGATACCCGGAAGTGGTCTTGATAGAGAGCCGAGAGGACAAAATAGCCAAGCTGGACTCTATCGCTTCCTCGTACATCCAAAAAGACATCAAAGATTTGGCGAATATTGAAAACATTGACGGCTATAATACGTTGATACAGTATCTCTCCATCAACATGGGAAACATGATAAACCTCTCCAGTATTTCTACAGCAATCGGTCTTTCGCTCCCCACGGTCAAAAAATACATCCATCTGCTTCAGGAGACATTTATCCTCAGTGAATTGAAGCCGTTTTTTAGAAATAAAAATAAAGAGATCAGTAAAAATGGAAAGATATTTTTCGGAGATATTGGTGTAAGAAATTTACAGATAAAAAACTTCAATCCCCTCTCTTTTCGTACCGATGTCGGAGCGTTGTATGAGAACTATGTCTTCAACCAGCTCGATAGTCAAGATGTTCTCTCTTCACTTTATATGTACAGAACCCAGTCCAGAACTGAGATAGATTTTATTCGAGTGAGAGAATCTGCTGCTTTATTGTATGAGGTCAAATCAGGTTCCGCTCGTAACATACCCAAGGCGATCGTGGAGTTTGAAAAGCGCTATCGTGATGAATTTTCAGCGATAGAAAAATATGTGATCAACAGGGATGTTCTGGATGTCAAACAGGGAGTTTTGTTTGTACCTGCTTTTTTGGTGTAGCAATTCGTCATTGACCCATTTGAAGATTGCCAAATAAAAAGCAACATACCCGTAACAACAAAAAGCGGAAAAGACGACGATAATTTTCACTTTTTAAGCACGCCCAAGAAAAAAGTATTCTACAATTAGGTACGATTTGAAGTACCTCAAAGGAATGGATAATGGATATCAATTTGGTAGCCGAAGCGCTCAAATTTATGGTGCTTGGGATGGGGATCGTGTTTGTCTTTTTGGCTTTGCTGGTGCAAATCATGAAATGGCAGGCTGGGCTCACCGCCAAATACTTCTCTCCCAAATCATCTCCCGCCCCGATTTACACGCCCGCAGATGATGAAGAAGCACGTACGGCTGCTATTATCGCAGCGGTCACCGAATACCGCAAAACCCACCCCAAAGGATAACCCATGGCCAGAAAATACATCGATGTAATGGACACAAGTTTCCGTGACGGTTTCCAGTCGGTTTTCGGCGGTCGGGTACTGATGGAGGATTTCTATCCGGCGGTTGAAGCCGCAGTCGAAGCGGGGTTGTACCATTTCGAATTCGGCGGCGGGGCACGCTTTCAGGCGCCACTCTTCTACCTCCGGGAAAACCCCTTCGAGATGATGGATGGCTTCCGGGAGATCGTCGGGGATAAGGCCGACCTGCAGGTGCTCGCCCGCGGGATCAACACCGTCATGCTCGATACTGGCAGCCGGGAGATGATCGATCTGTTTGCCAAACTCTTCGCCAGACACAGCGTCAACACGGTGCGCAACTTCGACGCCCTCAATGACGTGCGCAATCTCGAATACAGCGGAGAGATGATCAAAAAACACGGGATGAATCATGAAGTGGTGGTGACGATGATGGATCTGCCTCCCGGATGCAAAGGGGCGCACGATGTGGCGTTCTATGAAAAAACCCTGCGGGAGATTCTTGAGAGCGGTCTGCCCTTTGACCGGGTGACGTTCAAGGATGCCAGCGGTACCTCCAGTCCCCACAAAGTGTATGAGACGATCCGTATGGCACGCAGACTTCTCGGTGAGAATATGCGTTTGCGTCTCCATACCCACGAAACGGCCGGGGTGAGTGTGGCGGCGTATCTCGCGGCGCTTGAAGCGGGAGTGACCGGGATCGATCTGGCCGCAGCGCCCGTCAGCGGCGGTACCAGTCAGCCGGACATTTTGACCCTGCTTCATGCGACCAAAGGGAGTGAATTCAATCTCGGTGATCTCAAGCTCGACAAAGTGCTCAAATACGAAGAGCGGTTCAAGGAGGTGATGAAAGACTACTTCATCCCGCCCGAGGCGACCCGGGTCAATCCGCTGATCCCCTTCGCGCCCATGCCTGGCGGAGCACTCACTGCCAATACTCAAATGATGCGCGACGAGGGGAATCTGGATAAATTTGACCAGGTGATCCACGCCATGACCGAAGTGGTTGAGCGGGGTGGATACGGCACCTCGGTGACTCCGGTAAGCCAGTTTTACTGGCAGCAGGCGTATGCCAATGTGATGTTTGGTCCCTGGAAACAGATCGCACCGGGGTACGGCAAGATGGTGCTGGGATACTTCGGCCGCACACCAGTCGCTCCCGATCCCGAGATCGTCGAACTGGCTGCCGCGAAGCTCAAGCTGGAACCCACGACCGAAAACCCGCTGGACATTGCCGACAACGATTTTAAAAAGTCGATCGCCTACTGGAAAGCCCGCCTCGAAGAGGAGGGGCTGGAGACCACTGAAGAGAACATTTTCATCGCCTGCGCCGGTGACAAAAAGGGGATCGCTTTTCTCAAAGGGGAATCCCCCCTCATGGTTCGTAAAAACGAACAGCAATCCTCGCCCGAAACACCCCAAAAATCAGGAGATAAAGCCATGACTGGACGCTACAATGTCGTCGTAGACGGAAAAACCTATTCGGTTGAAGTGCAGGAAGCCGACGGCACTGTCGAAGTGACCCCTGCCGCCCCCGCACCGTCACCGGCAGCAAAAACTGCTGAAAATGCACCGGCTCCGGCACCGGAGAGCACCGGGAGCGTTGAGATCCGATCGCAGACGCCGGGGCACGTATGGAAAGTCCTCAAGGCTCCCGGCGATGCGGTTGCAGAGGGGGAGACGATCCTGATCCTCGAGGCAATGAAGATGGAGATCGAGATCGCTGCTCCTCAGGCAGGAGCGGTGGCTTCAGTCCATGTAGCGGTCAATGACAGTGTCGAAGACGGCCAGCTGCTCGCTACTCTGGTTTAAATCTGTTTGAGCATGACGATGAAATTTTTTTTCTTGAACCTGTTATTTGCATGGAGTGCGCTGAGTACTTCCCTTTCAGCAGCAACCGAAACAGGAGCGTCTCCCGTCCCTGAGTCTCCGGCAGCATTTGAAGCCGATTTCGAATCCAAAAGCATCAGCCATCTCGTGCGGGATTTTTTCACAACAACCGGCGTGTACGCTATCATCAATCCCAAACACGAGATCCGCACCATCGGCGGCAAACAGGTGGATATCGCCTGGTACGAAAGCTGGGGAAGGGTGCTCATGTTCGGGATCGTTTTTCTTCTCTTTTACCTCGCGATCGCCAAAGGCTTTGAGCCGTTGCTGCTGCTGCCGATCGCCTTCGGAGGTCTGCTGGCCAACATCCCCATCGCCGACATGACCGGTGAGCACGGGATGCTCGGGATTATCTACAATATGGGGATCGCCAATGAGTTTTTCCCGCTGCTGATCTTCATGGGCGTAGGAGCCATGACCGACTTCGGGCCGCTGCTGTCTCATCCCAAGACAGCACTGCTCGGCGCAGCGGCGCAGTTTGGAATATTTGGCTCTCTTGTGGGGGCGGCAGCTCTGTCTCAGTATACGGATCTATTTCACTATACGATGAAACAATGTGCTTCGATCAGCATCATCGGCGGGGCGGATGGTCCGACATCGATCTTCATCGCTTCGGCCCTCTCTCCGGAGCTGCTGGGAGCCATTGCCGTAGCAGCATACTCCTATATGGCGCTTGTACCGGTGATCCAGCCCCCGATCATGCGGGCACTGACGACCAGAGAAGAGCGACAGATCGTCATGACCACTACCCGCAAGGTGCATCGTCTCGAGAAACTGATTTTTCCGCTGGTGGTCGTGATGATGATCGCCCTGATCCTCCCCGATGCTGCGCCGCTGATGGGGGCGTTTGCCTTTGGAAATTTTGCCAAAGAATCAGGGGTCGTGGATCGTCTCAGTGGTGAGATGCAAAATTCATTGATTAACATTGTTACCATTTTTCTGGGATTGGGAGTCGGCTCCAAGCTTAAGGCTGACAGTTTTCTGGTGCCTGAGACGCTTGGGATCATGATCATCGGGCTGGTCGCCTTCGGTGTCGGGACGGCTGCCGGGGTATTGATGGGCAAGATCATGAACAAACTCTCCAGAGAACCTATCAATCCCCTTATCGGCGCCGCCGGTGTCTCGGCCGTACCGATGGCTGCCCGCGTCGTGAGCAAAGTCGCCGCCGAGGAGAAACCGGGCAATATCCTCCTCATGCACGCCATGGGACCCAACGTCGCCGGGGTGATCGGTTCGGCGGTGGCGGCGGGGGTGTTGTTGTCGATTTTCAAATAGGTTTATTTTTGCATAAGAAACAATACGCTATGATTGATACATAAGATTTTTTATGTATTAGGAGTAAACCATGAGCGCATCTGTTCGAAAGAATTTTGTGTTCCGTCAAGAGGTCGCTTCTCACCTTGAGGAGATGGCCAGAGAAAACGGCCAGTCTATGACGTCTCTGGTCGAAGAGATGATTGAGGATCGATATGGGAGCAAGCGGGTTGCCGACAGGCTGGAAGCTTTTCATCGTACGTTGGAGATCGCTGATCGTATAGGGCCGGGATTGTTCAAGGATAAAACAGTTCAATCCATCAAGGCAGAGATGGATGTATAACGCCATCTTTCTCGATGCCAATGTCCTGGCTGATCTCTATGATACATCACGCCCCTATGCGTCAGCCAGTAGAAAAGCTCTCGAATTTTTGCTTTCGCGTGATACGACTCGTTTGTTTACGTCGTGCGATGTTGTGACGACGATTTATTATATTTTCTCCAAACACAATAAAGAAGAAGCCTTGAATCACATCATAGGGATCAACTGCTGGTGCAATATCGTGGAGTTTGGTAACACTGAGATCACGCAAAGCACCCAACTCATGAAGCAGAATCCGAGTTTCACCGATTTAGAAGATACAATCCAGTATGTCATGGCACAGAAAGTCAATGCCGATCTGATTCTCTCCAACGACAGCGGCTTTGTCAGTGATGGGATCGATGTGATGGGGACGGAGGAATTTTGTGAGAAGATGGGGATATGAAAGAATGAGAGTTATCGGTGCTGTGAGGCACAGCATCCTACGGCCTTACCATAAGGCAGCAGACATATCGGTTAGAAGATAGAGCAGAAAATATGCTATAGTGTCCTCCACCAAACACAGGAGCGAACTATGCCGCAAGAAAAAATCGAAAAAGCCATTTTAGCCGGTGGATGTTTCTGGGGGATGCAGGAGCTGATCCGGAAGCTCCCCGGAGTGATCGGTACTCGGGTGGGCTACACCGGCGGGGATATCCCGCATGCGACGTACCGCAACCACGGCGACCATGCCGAAGCGGTTGAGATCCTGTTTGATCCGTCGCAGACGAGCTACCGGGAGTTGCTGGCGTTTTTCTTCCAGATCCACGACCCCACGACCCCCGACCGGCAGGGCAACGATATCGGGCGCTCATACCGTTCCGAAATCTTCTACACGACCGAGGAACAACAAGCGATCGCCTTGCAAACCATTCGGGATGTCGATGCGAGTGGTTTGTGGCCGGGCAGAGTGGTGACCAAGGTCAGTCCCGCCGGTGATTTCTGGGAAGCCGAACCGGAGCACCAGGACTATCTCCAGCACTACCCGGGCGGCTATACTTGCCACTTCATTCGACCCGACTGGGTGTTGGAGTGAGGGGTTTCACTTTGGTATTTGTATCGGCTCGGCAGAAATCACTTCTGGAGGCAGGGTTTCAACCCTGCACAAGACGGGACTGAAGTCCCTGCTCCTGATGAGAGTGGCGCCTGTCGGGTTCTATTCGGAACCGGAGGTTTCACCCCCGAACATGAGGGAACCAAACGCCCCCATTCCTGACGGGAAATGCCTGTGAGGTTCTATCCGGAACCGGACTCTTCAGCTCTGAGCATGACAATCCCGAACGTTCCACACCGGACGAAGAGGGACTATGGAACTCTGATAAGACCAATACACTCCACTACCCCAAAGGAGATACTATGTCCTACAACACACTCACCGATGAAGAGAAACGCGTCATCCTCGACAAGGGAACTGAGCCGCCGTTTACGGGGAAGTTTCTGAATCACAAGGGGGAGGGGGTCTACACCTGCCGCCGGTGCGGTGCCGGGCTGTTCCTCTCCGATGCCAAATTTGACTCCGGTACGGGCTGGCCGAGCTTTGATGAGGCGATACCGGGAGCGGTACAGGAGGTGCCCGATGCCGACGGTCGACGCGTCGAGATCGTCTGCGCCGGCTGTGGCGCACATCTCGGGCATGTGTTCAGAGGGGAGAGGATGACTCCCGAAAATACGCGATACTGTGTCAACTCCATTTCCCTTGATTTTGCAAAAGGGTAATGTGTATCCGGCTGGCTGTCAAGGAAACCGCATGAAAAAAATCATTCTTCTTTTTACTCTTGGGTTGTCGCTCCATGCCGGCGAGCAGACCATCGCGTTTGCCGCCGGGTGTTTCTGGGGAGTAGAGAAACATTTTGAACGTATTCCGGGTGTAATCAGTGCTGTCTCGGGATATGCGGGCGGTTCATATGCCGATCCCACCTATGCAACAGTACTCAAGCACCGCTTCGATCATGGAGATGTGAAAAATTATGCCGAAACGGTTCTGGTGGTGTACGATGACAGCAGAGTACGCACCGAAAAACTTATCCGGGAGTTCTGGGAGATGCACGATCCGACAAGCGGTGACCGTCAGGGCAGCGATCAGGGCAACAACTATCGCAGCGCACTGTTCTACACCACTCCGGAACAAAAAGCTATTGCTTTGCGGACGAGGGATATCTACCAGAAGCTGCTGACCAAAGCCGGGTATGGAAAGATTACGACCGAGATTGTCCCCCTCAAGCACTTTTATCCGGCTGAAGCATACCATCAGGACTATCTTCGGAAGCATCCGGACGGGTATTGTCCCGATCATGCTACCGGAGTGAAATTCGGTTCCGGGGATATACCAAAAGAGGACAGCATGATTATGCCGCTCGGTGGCAAAGAAATCATCGTGATCGATGCGGAAGATTGCCCTTTCTGTGCCCGGTTCAAAAGTGACGTTACGGAGGGGTATCATGGTGACATCCCTTTGCGCACGGTGCACCGGGATCGCCTGAAAAGGTTTGCAGTCAAAACCCCGCTTGATGCTACTCCGACGATCCTCTTCATCGAGAATGGAAAGGAGATTTTTGCCCATCGGGGATATCTGCGTCCCGATGCCTTCTATCGGGCACTTGGTCTGTTTAAGCTTGGAGAGGGGAGTGAAGCGTACCGTGTGGCTTTTGCCCGGGGGACAGACAGTCGTTTCTGCAAACAGTACGATCGCTTCAAAAACACCCCCGATGGGGTTTTTGTCGATCGTCTTTCGGGGGATGTCCTTTTCGATACGCGTGATCGGTTCAACTCCCATTCAGGATGGTTGAGTTTTTACAGGGCGGTTGACGGAGCCGTAATCGAACGGGAGGACAACCGCTTCGGAATGCACCGCATCGAAGTGATTGCCCGCAAAAGTGGTGCCCATCTCGGGCATGTTTTTGCAGATGCACCCGGCGGTCGCCGACGCTTTTGTATCAATGCTACGGTGTTGGATTTTGTACCGCGGGGGAAAATACGGAAGAGAAAAAACGTTGGCAGCCTGCTTCGCCACAGGAAATAACAAAATAGCAAAACTTGTTTATATTTTAAATATTATTTATGATATGATTACTGATACCAAAACAAAAGGAAGGGACAGTACAATGAAAATCGGAAACATGAAAAAACTGGCAGTGGTCTTGATCGCAGGAACCGTAACGCTGATGGCAGGTCAGAAAGCAGATGTGCATAAAGAGTATCGTCACCATGTTGTGATCCAGATCGATTCCAAGAATCCAATGACTCGAAAAGTCAGTCTCAACAATGTGGATGCATTGGTGAATTATTTTGGTAAAAATAACGTGGAAGTTGAAGTGGTCTTTTATGGAAGCAAAGCAGGACTGGATATGGCGTTTGCGGACAGCAAATCTGCCAAACGGATTGCGAAAATGGCTCAAGAGAAGAACATTCGCTTCAGTGTATGCGGAAACAGCCTGAAAAAATACGAAAAACATACCGGAAAACATCCGAAACTGATCAAAGGTGTACACGTAGTAACTTCCGGCGTAGGCAGAATTACAGAACTTCAAGAAGAGGGCTATACATACTTGCGCCCTTGAGTTTTGTCGCTGCATGAAGCCCGGGCAGTGGTCTGCCCGCTTCATGCCGTATGGCTTATTACCGCACCAACAAATAGTCTGAACTTTTAAGAGGGAGACGAGATGAGATATACGTGAAAAAATCTGCAGGACTACCCGCAGGTCATTCAAAGATTTGGTAATATATTCCTACTTTTTCCCACTCTGTCGTCTCATATCGTTTTTCCCGAAGTTACAGTACTTTGTCTCTGTTTCTGTATTGTGTTGTTTCCCTTTTCTCCAGTCGCCTTTTTTCTGGCACTTTCAAATACGTTTTCAGCGCCGCCCTTTACATTTTCTAAAAGTTCCTTGATCTCAATCCTGAAAGGTCTGGGGGCATAATAGAGCAAATTGATGATATCCCGCACTTCATTTGAAAAACGTGCATCATAATCAGCAATGTATTCTATCTCTTCGCTGAAAAGCTCCTGCTCATTGATCCCGAGTACATCAGCTATGTACGGAATGAGTTCGACCTTGACCTCCCGTTTTCCATTCAGGTAACCGTATATAGTTTGCTCACTCGGAACAGTACCGGTACGTTTGAGTCGCGGCTCAAGCGATGAGAGTCTTCGGGCAAACTCCCGCTTGGTCATTCCTCTCTCACGGACAAAATAATTGATTTTGTTCACAATATTCATAAATTTTCCATTTCGAATAATATTTCCACAATTTTAAGCCAATTTAAAAGCTTTATCGGCTAATATTTTCCGTAAGGGATAATATATTGATTATCCAGGTCTCTAGCGACTGCAAATATATGTGGTTTGAAGTGGTACTGGATTTCAATAAATTTGAAAACAGAATTATTTCTGTTTCATGATGGATTTGGATCTACAGGATGCTGCGGGAATGGAATATGGCCTTATCACCGCAGCCAAGATAATGATGTTGTGCTCTTTA
>JALVQH010000326.1 GCA_027031505.1 Campylobacteraceae bacterium
GGGATGTGCCCTTTGTCGTAACCCTTCTTGCGGACATCGACGATGACAAGATCCTTGTCGCCAAGATGCGCCTTGAGCCAGGCGCTATCGACCATATGGTTGGCCGGAACCTCGAGCGCCATTGCCGAGAGGGTCATCAGGGCAATCAGAGCTATGGAACCGATGAACTTTTTCATGTTTGCCTCCTGTGAAATTTGGAATACATTCAAAGCTTATCATACAAGAAGGGGGAAAGTAGGGGGAAAAGAAAAAAGGAGCGAATCAAGCGGAACGGTCAAACCGGATCGTAAACTGTGCCCCTCTGTCAACGTTTTTTACGGAAATGCTCCCCCGGTTGTGTTTTTCGATGATGGTTTTGCTCATGTAAAGGCCGATGCCCGTCCCGGTGCTGGCATGTTTGGTGCTGAAATAGGGCTCAAAGATTTTTTCGATGGGCTCGATGTGAATCCCTCCGGCGTTGTCGGTGACTGTTATCATATAGTATCCCTCGTTGGCAAAAGCGTGCAGGATGATTTTTGGATCCGGCGTATTGCGCTCTTTGAAGACATCTTTGGCATTGCTGACGAGATTGACAAGCGTCTGCGCCATTTCATTGGGGTACCCTTCGAGAGTGAAGTCGGTTTCGATACGGGTTTCAAGGTGGATACGGTTGTTTTTCAATGCTGCACGCATCAGTTTTTCCACCGTGGTAAAGAGGCGGGAAACCGGATAGCGCTCCGGTACGCGATCCGGCGTAAAAAATTCCCGAAAATCATCGATCGTTCCAGACATAAACGCAATTTGCTCTTGAGCTTCGGCGATCTTGTTTTTGAGCAGTTTATTATCCAGTTTTCCCCGTTCCTGACGCAGTTCAAGGTTGACAAGAATTGAAGAGAGCTGCGTCAGAGGCTGGCGCCACTGATGGGCGATGTTGCCGATCATCTCCCCCATTCCGGCCAGTTTGCTCTGCTGAGTCATGAGCCGCTCCTGTTCATTGAGTGCGTGTTCCTGTTCCATGCGTCGGGCGACCTCTTTCTCGATCCGCTCCTCAAGCTGGGCGTTGACCGTTTCGAGGTAGCGGTCTTTGGCTTCTCGCTCTTCCTGAATCTTGATATCTTTTTTGTGCAGAAGGTAGAAAAAGAAATAGAACAGGGCAAACAGAAGGAACAATCCGAAAAGGGTGATGAAAAAATCCCGTTTGTGCTGATTAATAATATGGAAGATCGGGACTTTGAGGGAGATGAAGGCTCGAAGCTGTCCGATTTTTTCTCCGAATCCTGCTTTGTCGCCATACAGCTGAATCAGTTCGGCCGGTGCACGATCCGGTGTGCTGTGGCAGCGCATGCACGAAGCTTCATTTTCCCGAAGGGGCAGTGCCTGATAAAAATACGGTTTGCCCTCTTCTTTGATGATGGTTGAATAACTTTTGAGCTTGCCGCTGCGAAACTGCTGCAGGATCCCCGTCTCGAAACTGTCGGCTTTGTTGCGAGGATTGCGGGGATTGGTGGCCGCCAGTTTATACCGGTATCCGGCGTTGCTTCCTTCGATGTAATTGGCAAGGACATGACGGGCAATGTATGAGGCTGAGAGGAGTTTGGGGTCAAAAAAGTTTTTATCCAGTTTCCCCTCTTTCTGCAAACGGTAAATCACAGGTTTTTGCACGGTTTCAATGTAGGTACGCAGGGCATTAAACGACGAGAGAACAGCCGTTGCCTGCCGGCGGGCTTCTTCGAGAACGAGATGCTCGTAGAAGCGATAGAAAAGGAATCCGAGAACCAGATAGAGCAGGGTAAAAATCAAAAAGATTTTTTTGGATGCCCCCATCAATACCCGCCCCGCTCCCGCATCCGCTTCTCGATCCGGTGTCCGAGGATTGAGAGACTGAAGGTGATCGCAAAATAGATCAGCGCGACGATGATCCAGGTTTCAAACGGACTGAAGGTGTTGGCGACGATCTCGCGACCCACTTTGGTCAGATCCGTAATGGAGATGACCGAGACGAGCGAACTGTCCTTGACCAGTGCGATCACTTCGCCTACGAGTGCAGGTAGTGCGCGCTTGAGCGCCTGAGGCATGATGATGTAGCGCATGGTCGTCCAGCCGTTCATCCCGAGTGATTTGGCCGCTTCGTACTGACCGGTATCAATCGACTGGATCGCCCCGCGCAGTACCTCGGCAAGGTAGGCTCCGTAGAAAATGCCCAGCGAAACCACTCCGGCATAAAAACGGGGGATGTCGAAGATGGTCGCGACGATGAAATAGAAGATAAAGATCTGCACCAGCAGCGGTGTACCGCGAATAACGGTGATATAGACCGTAGCGATGTCTTTGAGGAATTGATAGCGGGAGAGCTTCATAAACGCTACAATCGTCCCAAGAAGCAAAGAAAGCAGCGCCGAGAGCGCCGAGATCTTCAGGGTGACAAGCAGACCGTTGGTCAGCGGGCCGGCCGTCCAGCTCTTTTTGGTGCCGAGGATATCCCCTTCGTAGATCTTCTCTCCGGTGTCATATTTGATCTCATCGTAGCCGGTGATGTCGTATCGGCGGCTCTCCTGCTTCCCCTGGATCGTGGCGGTGTGTCCGTCTATAGATATGGTGCCGTCAAAGGGAGCCTCGATGGTGGTCTCTTTTTCGTAGGCAAAATATTTAGGGACGGAGTTCCACTTCCAGATGTAGTTCATGTTTGAAGCGGCGATGAACAGGGCATAGCCCAGCCCCACAAAAAAGAGCAGGGCTATGACATGACCGAGGGCCCGGTTTTGCAAAATGGGCGTATGTTTGCGGCTCATATTTACTGTACGCGCTCCAGCCAGGTGTCGGACTCAAACCATTTGCCGTAGATTTTATCATACGTGCCGTCGTTCTGGATCTGGTTGAGGTAATTATCCAGCCAGTTGAGGAAATCGGGATCCCCCTTGCGCACGGCCCAGCCAAGCGGCTCGAAAGTCAAGTCTTGGTCGAGGTGTACCAGTTTGCCTTTCCCTTTCTGCGCCATGAAGATCGCGTTGTAGGGCTTGTCGTAGATGAGGGCATCGGCTTTGCCGTTGAGCACCTCCTG
>JALVQH010000327.1 GCA_027031505.1 Campylobacteraceae bacterium
ACCGCTTCGGTGAAATTCATCCCAAGTGACTTGAGAATCTCCTTTGCTTGAACAAGTTCCCCCGACCGGACGCATACACCAAACTCCTGCACGACGCAGGGCTCGACGGCATCCACGCCACTGCGATCCCAAAAAAGATGGTTATACGACTACGGCCGGGATGCTGGCACGGATGAAAGCGGCGGCGGAGTAAGGCGCATCAATCTGCGCCAAGACTTTTGAGAATCTTTTTCGCCAGCGCTTCTTTGATCTCATTGTGTCTCGGTACAGCTTCAATCGTTCCGTTTTTGGGGTTAATCCAGAGTGAGTGAGAAGCGCCTTCCCGTTTCAAATAGCACCCAACCTGCCGCAACCTTTTTTCAAGATCACGACGTTTCATGCGACCAGAATCGTATCACGTATAGCATCATCAGAGA
This sequence comes from Campylobacteraceae bacterium, assembly GCA_027031505.1. GTDB lineage: Bacteria > Campylobacterota > Campylobacteria > Campylobacterales > Sulfurovaceae > S017-3. Next base: position 417 of record JALVQH010000327.1, read on the forward strand.
GACCGCGCAACATATCTTCCCGCCGATCTTCGAGGATGAGTTCGACCGCACCTTTGAGGCTTTCCTTGGCCTCTTCGACCGTCTCCCCCTGTCCATTGGCACCCGGCACTTCCGGACACATAGCCCAGTAACCGCCCTCTTCGGCAGGTTCAATTACTGCTGTAAATTCTGATTTCATTTTGATGCCTTTTTGCAAATTCTTTGAGAGCAATTATAACCTGTTTTTGCCAACGTTGCAATACACACAAACTGATGAAAAGACAATATGATTTTAGTAAAATTCACATCGGATGCCATTTTTTCTCCTCAACCCAATCTTGCCTTGCGCTCCTCGGTAAACGACCACCACGGTCGAGGATCGCCCCCCTCCATGAAATCCACTGCCGAGAGAAAGACATCGATCACGCACGGGTCATGCCGGGTTCCGGTCGTCTCACAGAGGATGTCGTACATCCGATACGCATCCTGCCCGATCAGATCCTGTGGACGGTCAATGCCGATAGTATGAAAGTCCTCTGCTATAGCTTTGCCGACATTGGGAAGATCCTCGAAGCGGGAGACGGTGTCGCGGTTGGGATGTTTCATGAGACCGGCTGCCGGACAATGGTCTTCCACTTCTGGGGTGCGGCACGGCGGATGTCGCTGAGATAGATCTCGTGGTGCTTGCCCTCCCGCCGGTAGCCGCTCTCCTCGATGAACACATGAAGCCTCGCGATGGTCGGCCCCTCTTCGGAGAAGGGGCCGACATGCAGAATCTGTGCCGCCGTCCCCTCGGCAAATTCCTCAAAGCGCACGAGCGGGAGCGCTACGGGGTTTTTCTTCTCCCGAACTTGCGCGATGGCCTCCTCAACCATCGCGCCGGTGATGAGCTCGGGCTGCATGATCATGACCGTCCATGACCAGGCATCCTTATCCTCCTCCGAGAAAGTCGCCATATCCTCCGTCCACCAGAGTGCCTCGAGGGGCATTACACCGTAGTCGATCCCGATGGAACCTTTTTTGACCTGGAATTTGAGTGTATACGATACCGCATACAGCGCCTCAATCGCTTCGGCAAACGCCGGAGCCGTATTGGGGTCGCCCTTGCCGTCTATCATCAGAAAATTCATCGCCGGTACCTCGATGATCTCAGCTTTTTTGGCCGAGGGTTTGTAGAGGTGCTTGAGCTCTTTTTTGTAGTCGATTTTTTGCATCCTGTCTCCTTTTAGATACTATCCAATCGGTATGTATATCTCTGTCCTGAGGTTATCCGGTTTGGTACGTTTGGGATCTCGGTTGAGGTACTTCTCAAACATCGGCACATCCCGCACCAGCGCGCCACTCTCGATGATCCAGTCCCCTATCGTATCGTAAGTCGCCTTGAGATTTTCGTAGCGCCCTTTATGGACAAACAGTGCATAACGTCCGCCATTAATCGTCTTGGCCTGGACTTCCCCCTGAGGCTGTACCGTCGGATCATCCCTGCTGATGCAGGCATCAAATCGGATATGATCCTCGTCGGTAATATCCGGATTGTCATGGCCGATCCCGAAGGTCATTGCCTCCTCACCCATGAGGTTTTTCCCGTGTTTCATTTTTTGCTCGTATGCAAATCCCATCAATACAGACCATGCTTCAGCCGCTGATTTCATATAAGCACCTTCTTTGCGGACGTAGAGCACATCTATCGGCGCCAGTGTGACGATTTGGGGGGTCATCATGGTCGATCCTTTTTTGATTCTTTCTTTTTCAGCGAACGCTCTCGGGGTAATGCCAAAATGCTTCTTGAACGCCTTGGAAAATGATGCATTGGTCTCGTATCCGCTGTCAAGTGCTACAGCGGTGATCCGGTTGTTGATCTTGAGTTTGAGCGTAGCATTTGAGAGCCGGACTCGCCGAACATATCCACTCAAACTCTCCCCCGTAATGGCCAGGAAAATCCGATGAAAATGGTATTTGGAGAAGCCCGCCACCCGTGCCAGCTCTTCGAGTGTCAACGTCTCTTTGTAATGCTGCTCGATGTGGAGAATCACCCGGTAAACACTTTCGAGATACGTTTCGCGGGTGGTTCGTTTCATCACTGCTTCCTTGGGATTGGATACGAGTATTATAGAGAAATTTGAGGGGAAAAACTACTCTTGGATTGCGCTTTTCTTGCGAGATAAATTGGAGGCAGGGCTTCAGCCCTGCATTGCGGGACTGAAGTCCCGCCTCCTGATAGTATGCAGGCTCCTCATCGCAAAAAACGCATGAGGGCAACCCCTCCCACCTCCGAGGTAAACCCAAACCGCTCATAATATGGGAACATCTCCGGCAGGCAGTAGAGTTCAAGAGAGGGTACCTGCTGCAAATCCCGATGCGACACGATCGCCTCCATGAGTACATCGCCCCACCCTTCGCCCCGATGTGTTTCGGAAATGATGAAGTCAAAAATGAGGGCTTTGAACGTATAATCGGTCAGGATGCGGGCGTAGCCCCGGAGGGTATCGTGCTGATCGATGAGGCCGAGATTGATCTGGGAGTGGGTCACGACGCGGTGAGACTCCTCAAAGGTGCGTTTGTATGTCCACCACTCCTGCGTGTAGAGGCGGTGGAGCTGCTCGATATGGTGGGGTTCAAGTCGTTCGATGATCTGCA
>JALVQH010000328.1 GCA_027031505.1 Campylobacteraceae bacterium
CTTGAGGATGGTGATTTTGAGATGATTTTTTTGAGCCAGTTTTCTGGCGGTTTTGGCCATCACCTTTGGATAAAAGTCATCCGGAGCGGTGTTGACGATGTCGCGGGTGAAGTTGGTCGCTTTGGCCGCGGCGATCCCTTTGGCGATGGTGCGCTCGGCACTGGCAATATCGAGGGTGTAGCCGTTGTACTCTTCGCTGGAGACAACCAGATGCTTGGGGCCTTTAGTCTTCTTGCCTTTGTATCGGTCAAAGGTATAGCGCCCCAATACAGCTCCCTCGACCAGGCCGCGCAGGGTAGCGGTGCACTTGGGGTGGGACATGTAGGTGGCGATGGCGGCACGTTTGTAGGGTTTGCCGAGGAGAGCCCGCATGGCCGATGCAACTGCGGGGCGGATGTGGGCATGGCCGAGTGATTCGGCTCCGGCGACGATCACGCCCGCTTCGGGCAGGTGGCACACTTCATCCTGATGGCCGGCAAAACCGGCTTTTTTGAGGAGTTTGGCGTAGGGCTTGACAAAGAGGTGCTTGAAGTCTTTGTCGATCACCAGAACGAGGGTGATGTCAGCTTTAATGGTTTTGAGGGGTTCGGTTGAGAGCGTTATTTTCATAAAGAATGACCTTGAGAATCAGCGTCCCCCGAAAGCAGCGGTTTCATTCGATAGCTCTGGCAGTCGCGAACGTGAGAAGCGTCAACAAAAGACAACTGTTTGTCTTTTGTAGCTTCGGAACCGTAACGGTCGGAGCGAATGCGAAGCCGAGGAGGCCAATATGCCCCTACGGGGTTGGACGCTCCTTTGTCGCCATCGAATGAAATCTCAGTTGTCATGCTCTCGGGAAGCTTGAATGAGATGATGTTGAAGTAAAGTATAGCAAAACCACGGTTAGAGCGTCGTTTCACTCGGCCAGGCCGAGGCGGTAGCCGGAGCGTTTGATGTTTTGGATAAGCTCAGGTGTGGTGCGTTTGCGCAGGCGGTAGATGAGGGCGCGGAGGGAATCATCGGAGAGATCGAGATGGTATCTGAGCGTTTCCTTGTCCAGTGTCCGGTGACGCTCATTGGCCAGCAGGTGCAGAAGTGCCTGCTCGTGGGCGGAGAGGTCGATGGGGTGTCCGTCCCGTTCGAGGTGTTGAGCTTCCATGTCGTAGCGGTATCCGTCGATGAGATTCAAGGTCTTTATTTGTGCGGGATGGGAGGGGCTGCCGAGCAAGCGTGTGGCGGCGAGTTTGAGCGTCGCAGTGATCTGTTTGGGGCGGTAGGGCTTGAGAAGGTAGGCAAAGGCTTCGGCTTCGGCGGCGTAGTCGGTCATCTCTTCATCCGAATAGGCGGTAGCAAAGATCATGAGGATCTGCGGATAGTCCCGGTGGATCTCCAGCGCAAACTCTGCCCCGCTGAGCGCTCCGTCGATCATGATGTCCATGAAGATCAAATCGATGGGTTCCTTTCGGAGAACTCCCCGAGCCTGTACGGCACTCTGAACGGTCGAATGCACGACAAAACGGGGATCGTCCTGGATGATGGAGGCAAGGTATTCAGCGGGGATCACTTCATCTTCGACGATCAGGACATGGTAGGGGGGCTTTTTCATAAATTTTCCTTGGGATCGTATCTATGAATAGCTTCATTTTTATTTGATAAAAGCGTTGCAAAGTAAGGCATACCAACACTCCTCACTCCTCACTCCTCATTGCCCATTCCTCCTCCATCTTCCTGCCTGCGAGGGAAAGTGATGGTGTAGCACAGACCCTTCTCGTTTGATGTGATCAGTGTACCTCCAATCTGCCGGGTGGTCATCTGGATCAGTGAATAGCCAAATCCCCCTTCAAGCTTCCGAAGATCTGTTTTGCCGCTGTCACAATATCGGAGACGGTACCCATCGCCTTCATGAGTGAATGTGATAGTGATATGGACGTGACCGTCGGGCTCGGCAGCGTATTTGAGAGAGTTGGTCATCAGTTCGTTGATGAGAATACCGAGGTGCATCAGGGTATCAATCCCAAGCTTCGCCGGGGTTACGGAGTATTGCAAATCGACGGGCACTTCTTCTCCTGCTGTATCAATCAGGTTGCGGGTGAGCAGTTGAAGATACGTGCGGGTATCGAGGCTGCCGAGGCTGTCGCTGCGGTAGAGGATGTTGTGCAGCAGGGCGATCGATTCGATTCGATTCCGGTTTTGCTCGAGAAGGGTGCGGGCGGCCGGATCGATGGGGTTCCGGGACTGAAGTCCGAGGATGGCGGCGATGAAGTTGAGGTTGTTTTTGACCCGATGGTGGATTTCCCGAAGGAGGAGGGTCTTTTCGCGGTTGGACTGTTCGAGGCGCTTGAGGGACTCTTCGATGGCAAAATGGTAAAAAAAGCCAAACGATACGATGAAAAAATGTGCCAATGCGTACCCGATCATGTATTTGCTGTTGTGGAGGAAGAGGTTGTGGGGATCATGGGCGGCGGCAACGACAAGGAAGCCGATTAACAGAAGGTAAAAGAGGGTCAGATTGAGAAGGATCAGGCGGGTGGGCAGTGCGATGAAAGCAATCAGCGGGATCAATACGGCAAAAATCAGATCGAAATCGACCCGATGGACATAGAGGAAGACAAACTCAATCGACGCGGCGATCCAGAAGAGCTGCACCCCCATGATGGTGATCTGTTTGTTTCTGAGTCCACGCCAGAATGCTGTTGCGGTCAAGAGACCATAGGTCAGATCGATGGCGATATCGGTCTGGTTGCCGATGAGATAGTCCGAGACCGACGCGATCAGTGTGACGGTGATGATGCTCACAAATGCCCCATAGACAAAGAGATAACGGTAATGGATCTTTGTCAAATGTTTCCAGGGCACACAGGTTCCTTCCGGATGGGATTGGATGCTTATTGTACCCCAGGATGGGGTGAAAATCAAGGGACTGGTACTGCTATTTGACATGTTGTGTTGCAAATTCCATGGCACAATCCCTGGTGGCAAAAGTATAGATTTCGTGCAGTAAAATCATCTTTCCTTGTAAAATTTTACCCACATGAGTATCGCTCATTAAGGC
>JALVQH010000329.1:0-1678 GCA_027031505.1 Campylobacteraceae bacterium
GATCTGGGTCGTATCAAACACCGGCAGCGCCAGATCCTTCTGTGAGAGGAGCATCCCGATCTCGGTGCAGCCGAGGATCACCCCTTCGATGGCATCATCCTGCTCCATTCGGGCGATGATCTCGAGGTAGGCATCTTTGGAAGTGCTCTCGATGGTGCCGAGGCAGAGTTCGTTGTAGATCACTTTGTGGATGAGATCCCGTTCGTCGGCAGTGGGGATGACCACTTCGATGCCGTTGTCGATAAGCACCTGTTTGTAAAAATCCTCCTCCATCGTGAAACGGGTTCCGAGGAGTCCGATCCGCCTCAGCCCATGCAGTTTGATCGCATCGGCCGTAGCCTGGGCGATGTGGAGGAAGGGGATAGTGATCCCTTCACGGATTTGTGGGAGGAGTTTGTGCATGGTGTTGGTGGCAATGAGGATAAAATCCGCCCCGGCACGCTCCAGCGCCTGCGCAGCCTCACGGAGGATAGCCGCCGCTTCGTCCCAGCGGTCGGCATGCTGGAGCTGCTCGATGGTATCAAAATCCACCGTCACCATCACCGAGCGGGCATTGTGCTGACCGCCGAGGCGGGCGTGGGTCGCTTCGTTGATGATCTTGTAATAGAGGGCGCTTGATTCCCAGCTCATGCCGCCGAGGATGCCGATGGTTTTCATGGGTGATCTCCTGTGGATTTAGATAGAGCAGTGAGAATTATACTATAAATTGCGTCAACCCTAACGCACCTAAGAAGGAATTAACCCAAAAGAGTTTATACTTAAAATATCAACTCAAAGGGTCTAATATGGTCGTAACGGCAAAAGATTTACGGTTCAATACCTCTGTTGTGTTTGATCTTCTGAGCAAAGGTGAAGATATTACCGTGACGTATCGGGGCAAAGCCAAGGCAAAGCTGATACCCATCCATGAGGAAAAACGGAAAAAAACCGACATCGCTTTTGGTATGTGGCGCGACAAAACGGAGAGTGTTGATGAGACGGTAAGAGTGATGCGAAAAGGGAGAACCTTTGATCTATGACACGCTGGTCGATACGGATGTCCTGATCTGGTATCTCAGGGGTGATGCCAATGCCTACAGGCTGATCCATGACCTAAATGCCTTTTGCATATCGTCGGTCACCTACATGGAGCTCATCCAGGGGATGCGCAACAAGGTAGAGTTGAGAACCTTGCAAAAAACACTCAAACAATGGCAGGTCAAAACCATTTACATCAATGAGGAGATCGCTGCTCGGGCACTCTTTTTGATGGAAGAATATTTTTTGAGCCACTCCATGCAACTGGCCGACTCCCTCATCGCTGCAACCTGCCTGGTGTATGGTATGGACATCATCACCGCCAATGACAAACATTACAGGGTCGTCAAAGGGTTGAATATTGACGTGTTCAGACCTGAAGTGAGGTCGTCAGGGAAATAGAAAAACACATTGCGGGGATGTTGTGATAATCGCGTGGCGTTTGGTGTACAATTGCACACCCTACAGCGCCATATCCAACTCTACTTGTTCCCACGTTGCACGTGGGAACACATACATGCGAAGTCCGATGCAGGAGAATTGTCTCTTATTTTATATTTCATATACACTCCCACGTGGAACGTGGGAGCGAGAGAATCACGATCAGCTATCTTGGCATCAATGCAGGGCGGATTTAGTTTGTCGCTTAGGTTCCAATCAA
>JALVQH010000329.1:1688-3022 GCA_027031505.1 Campylobacteraceae bacterium
GGGTCGTCAAAGGGTTGAATATTGACGTGTTCAGACCTGAAGTGAGGTCGTCAGGGAAATAGAAAAACACATTGCGGGGATGTTGTGATAATCGCGTGGCGTTTGGCTCATCGACAAAAACATAAAAAAGAAAATAAAAAGCCTGAAGGATTTGTAATGGAGATCATCGTTGTAGCAACCATCGCATTTTTTATTATCACGATCAGCTATCTTGGCATCAATGCAGGGCGGATTTAGTTTGTCGCTTAGGTTCCAATCAACTTCAAAAATAACGCAATAATGGGACTGAAGTCCCAGCCCCTTTAACGCAACGTCTCCTCCAGCAACCCCAACCCCCGCTCCCGAATTGCCTCGGCCTTATTGAAATGAAAGGTTTTAAACTCAGCCGTGTCGGGCTCAAGGAGTGTGAGGTGCTTGCCCTCTGATTGGATGCGATCAATGGCGCTTCGGGTTTGACCCAGGATCAGCAGGCGCAGGGAGCGTTCCATCATCTCCATGACGTTGGCGGTCTTGAAGAAGTTATCCGGCAGAGTGGGGGTAAACGATCGGGTGCCCAGCACATCCACCGCGAGGATATAGTCGTGGGTCGCTTCATCGAGGCCGAGGTTGGCGCAGAGGAAGCCGTCTCCGAGTACCCGGCCGTCAATGTGCTGCTCTTCGAAGATCCCCGGGATCGCCATTGTGGCCAGCAGGGCATCGACGAGGGGGGTGGAGCTTTGGGGGGTGAAGAGGTGCTTTTCGCCGGTGAGCAGATCGGTGGCGATGAGGGTGAGGGGGATGGTGGTCTCCTGCAGGGTGCGGTCACCGAAGATCCCTTCGAAGATCGCCCGGATTTTGCGCTCTTTGACGATCGAGTTGCCTTCGAATGAGAGGTTGAGCCAGCGGCTGATGCGGACAAACTCGTCCATGTTGGCATGGATTTGTGCTTCATTCAGCCCGATGGCCAGCGACGCACCGACGATCCCACCCATGCTCGTACCGACGATCTGAGCCGGCATGAGTCCTGCCTGTTCCATGTCGTGCAGGACTCCGAGATGGGCGATCCCCAACGCTCCGCCACCGGAGAGGACGAGGGAGAAGGGGTGAGTATAGAGAGGGTGCTTCATGGTGTGTTATCCGTTGGCTGCTTCCCAGGCCGCAAACGCATCGTCGAAATAAACCAGACGCTGCTTCTTGAACTCACGGGTGGAGTAGAGTTTGCTGTACTCGGTTAGACCCGTCTCGGCGGCCATCTCTTCGATGAGGGTGTCACATGCCTCCTGAGTCCTGGCGTGTACCATGGCGAAGAGATTGTACGGCCAGCCGGGGTAGCTCGGACGCAGATAGCAGTGGCT
>JALVQH010000330.1 GCA_027031505.1 Campylobacteraceae bacterium
CCTCGTTCCGCTGCTGCTGGCGTTCAGCGTCGCCGGACGGCAGTATGCGTGGACGAGTCCGATGGTGCTGGGGTTGCTCGGCGCATCGGTGCTCTCGTTCGGTCTGTTTATCCGGACAGAGCGCCGGGCGGCCGATCCGATCCTGCCTCTGTCTCTATTTGCCAATCCCTCTTTTGCCCTTTCCAACGCCATCACGTTTCTCATGGGGGCGGGGATGTTCGGGGCGCTGATCTACCTGCCGCTTTTTCTGCAGGGAGTTCAGGGATACACGGCAATGCACTCGGGGATGATGATGGTGCCGATGACCCTTTCTCTCGTGGGAGCCAGTATTATCAGCGGTCGGCGGATGTCCCGCACCGGGCACTACCGATCGCTGGCACTGGGCGGGATGGCAGCGACCACAGTCGGGCTTTACCTTCTCTCATGGGCGACCGAGACGAGCAGCCTCGGGGTGCTGATCGGGATCGTGATGATCATCGGTGCCGGACTGGGGATCGGGATGCCAGTCTTTACCCTCGTAGTGCAGAACGCCCTTGCCCACCGTTACCTTGGAGTCGCTACCGCCAGCATACAACTCTTCCGTCAGCTCGGAGGGACCATCGGCGTGGCACTCATGGGCACTATCCTCAATCACTCCGTCGCCCGGCAGATTACCCGGAATCTTCATGCTGTTCCGGGTGCCGACGCCCTTCCCTCCGATCTCCTCATCCGTTTCACTCATCCGCGCATCCTCGTCGATCCCGATGCCCTGCACACGGTCACCGCGACCTTTCCCATGCAGGATCGTCCTTTGATCCAGGCTCTCGTCAAGACCCTCCGGCATGTACTTGAAGGGGCACTCTCACATCTTTTTGTCAGCGCATCACTGGCACTTGCGGTGACAGTTGTACTGGTGCTTTTTCTCCAGGATATCCCTTTGAGGGAAACGATGGAACTGCCGGATAAAGCGGCGACCTCTGACGAATAGGATCCAGAATTGGAGACGAGCCGCAGCCCTCTGCACAATGTGTGACTGAAGTCCCGCTTCCTGACAGGACATGAGACGACGCTATCGCAACGAAGGTGCACCCGGGAGCTCCCTACCCGTACATCCCCTTGATCGCAATCAGCGTCCCGAAGACCAGGATCGTCATCCCGCCAAACAGCCGGGTGTAGTGTTTGTTGCCGATCATGATCGCCACCACGTTGCCCGAGAGCGTACTGACAATCAACAGACCAAACAGCACAAACATCAACCCCACGACATTCGTCGGCAACTCCATCGGCGGCTCGTCGGGCAACACAAATGTCTGCAACCCCACCGCCACGATCCAGACATACAACACAATCGAGAAGAAAAAAGCCCAGAAGAGAAATTGAATTTTACCGCTTCGATAGGTCAAGCAGATCCTTTTTTTCTAATTGTACATCGAAAAATCTAAAAAATATAGTTGCTTATGATTTTTCAGGTATTTGCCAGATGATTTAAGAATCCGACAAGAGAAATAGGAGTAAACTTTTCACATGCCAAACATGGTTTGACACACGAAAAAACGGTTACTCAGAATGAGGCCGATATCAAAGGATATTCTTATGGCAAGTATCATCGAAGGGTACTTGGGAAAACGGGTCGACGGTACCAGGAGCCGCATGCCGGCTCGTCTGGATCGCTGGCAGAGTGCTACGGGTGTGTTTCTCGGGCTGTTTATGTGGGCGCACATGCTGTTTGTTTCCACCATCTTGATCAGCAAGGACTTCATGTACGCGGTGACCAGAATGTTTGAAGGGAGTTTTCTCTTCTCGGAACCCCATCCGGTTATCGTGGCTCTATCGGTAGCGTTTGTGTTTGCTGTCTTCATTGTTCATGCGGGGCTTGCGATGCGGAAATTTCCGTACAAGTGGAAAGAGTACAAAATGCTCAAAACCCATGCTTTCGCCCTCCGGCACGGAGACACCAATCTCTGGATGGTACAGGCATTTACCGGTTTCATGATGTTTTTTCTCGGGTCGGTACATCTGTATATTCTCATGAGCAATGCCGACAAGATCGGCCCTTTTGCTTCTTCGGATCGTGTCTGGAGCGAGGGGATGTGGCCGCTGTATCTGCTGCTGCTCTTTGCGGTGGAATTGCACGGATCAATCGGGCTGTATCGCCTCTGCATGAAATGGGGATGGTGCAACGGTTCTGATGCCCGCGCCGCCCGCAAACGGCTCAAAAAAGCCAAATGGATTATCACGGTTTTTTTCCTGACTCTCGGATTGCTGACACTTGCGGCTTATATCAAAATCGGACAGGAGCACCGCAGCCATTATGGTGAGCGCTATCATCCTGCAGCTGCTCTTGTCTTGCCATACTCCCCTGTTCAGGAGGTACGATCATGAAGATTCAATATTGCGATGCCCTCGTCGTGGGGGGCGGTCTGGCCGGTCTGCGCACCGCTGTTGCCACGCAGGAGAAGGGGCTGAGCACTATCGTCCTCTCCCTTGTCCCGGTCAAGCGCTCCCACTCCGCCGCGGCTCAGGGGGGGATGCAGGCGAGTCTGGCCAACAGTGTCATGGGGCAGGGAGACAATGAAGATGTCCACTTCGCCGACACAGTCAAAGGGAGTGACTGGGGCTGTGATCAGGAAGTGGCACGGATGTTTGTCACCACGGCACCCAAGGCGATCCGTGAGCTGGCCAACTGGGGTGTTCCCTGGACCCGGATCAAACGGGGGAAACGCAGTGTAGTCATCAATACAAAACGTACCACCATCACCGAGGCGGATGAAGCGCATGGATTGATCAATGCCCGGGATTTTGGCGGCACCAAAAAATGGCGCACCTGCTACACGTCCGATGCCACGGGTCATACGATGCTCTTCGGCGTCGCCAATCAGGCGCTCAAAGACGACGTCGACATCCGTGAGCGCAAGGAACTTCTCTCCCTGATCCACAAAGATAACCGCTGCTACGGTGCGGTGGTACGGGATCTGATCACTGGAGAGCTTGAGGCATATCTCGCCAAGGCTACTGCCATTGCTACAGGGGGCTGGGGACGGGTGTATCGCACCACTACCAATGCTGTTATTTGCGAAGGAACCGGTCAGGCTGCGGCACTTGAGACCGGAGTGTGTACACTGGGCAACCCCGAAGCGGTTCAATTCCACCCTACTCCGATCGTCCCTTCCGGCATTTTGCTGACCGAAGGGTGCCGGGGCGACGGCGGGGTACTGCGGGATGTGGACGGTTACCGTTTCATGCCCGACTATGAGCCGGAGAAAAAGGATCTGGCTTCCCGTGATGTCGTCAGCCGCCGGATGATGGAGCACATCCGCAAAGGCAAAGGGGTTCCCTCCCCCTTCGGGGATCACTTGTGGCTGGATATTTCGATTCTCGGACGGGAGCACATCGAGAAAAACCTCCGCGATGTTCAGGAGATCGCTATGACCTTCAACGGCATCGATCCGGCTGATGAAGGCTCCAAAGGGTGGCTCCCCGTCCGTCCGGCTCAGCACTACAGCATGGGGGGCATCCGAACCAAACCTACCGGAGAGTCTCCCGATATGCAGGGGCTCTTCTCCTGCGGAGAAGCGGCGTGCTGGGATCTGCATGGATTCAATCGACTGGGGGGAAATTCGGTAGCTGAAACCGTAGTTTCAGGGATGATTGTCGGCAACTACATGGCTGACTATTGTCTCAAAAACGATATCGACATCGATACGACGACGGTGGAGGCTTTTCTGGAAAAAGAGGAGCAGGCGATTCGTGAAATCATGTCCCGTCCGCTGGGGGATGAGACGATTTTTGATATCAAGCGCCGCATGCAGGAGATTATGGATGAAAAAGTAGGCATTTTCCGCAACGGTACGGAGCTTCAGGAGGCTGTCGATGAGTTGCAGGATCTGCTGCGCCGCAGCCGCAAAGTTGGGATCCGCTATGTTACCCACGCCTCCAACCCGGAGCTGGCCGAAGCCTACCGTCTGCCCAAGATGCTCAAAATCGCCATCTCCATTGCCTATGCGGCTCTGTTGCGCACCGAGTCGCGCGGAGCGCACTATCGTGAAGATTATCTCGAACGGGACGATGCCAACTGGCTCAAACGCACCCTCGTACAATGGAGCGATCCGGATGCGACACTGCCGGAGGTCTTTTATGAAGAACTGGACATTATGAAGATGGAGATACCGCCGGCCTTCCGAGGCTACGGCCGTAAGGGGATGATCAAAGAGCACCCCCAGTCCGCCGAGCGTCAGGCCGAGGTGGATCGCATCCGCGAAACTCTTGAGGCCGAAGAAGCCGATCGCTTCGAGATCCAGGAAGCATTGATGCCTTTTGATCTCCCGGAAAACTACAAAGCCAAAAATGAACGACAAGGGGTCGGATATGCCTGATACAGCCCAGAACAAAGGTCGCATGTTGACCTTCGAAATTCTCCAGTACAATCCCAGTGATCCGGAGTCCAAACCACACATGGTCACTTATCATCTCGAAGAGACGCCCGGTATGACACTGTTTGTTGCACTTAACATGATTCGGGAAAAGTTTGAACCCGATCTGGCATTTGATTTTGTCTGCCGCGCCGGAATCTGCGGTAGCTGCGGTATGATGGTCAACGGCAAGCCCCTCCTGGCCTGCCGGACATTGACCAGAGATTACCCGGACGGGCACATCCAACTCATGCCGATGCCTTCGTTCAAACTCATCAAGGATCTCTCTGTTGTCACCGGCCAATGGATGGACAAAATGTCCAAACGGGTCGAAAGCTGGATTCACACAAAAGAGGAGCACGACATTACCCGCATCGAAGAGCCGGTTGAACCCGAGGTAGCCGATGAGACGTTTGAACTGGATCGCTGTATCGAGTGCGGTATCTGTGTTTCGTCGTGTGCTACGGCGCTCATGCGTCCCGATTTTGTCGGAGCAGTCGGGCTCAACCGTATTGCCCGTTTTGATGTCGATCCCCACGATGAACGCACGACTGAGGATTATTATGAGCTGGTGGGCGACGACAATGGGATTTTTGGCTGTATGACGCTGCTTGGCTGCGAAGACCACTGCCCCAAAAATCTCCCGCTTCAAGAGAAGATCGCCTATATGCGCCGCAAACTCGCTACAGCCAAAGATACCGGCGGCGGGCTGGAGATCCGTGTCGAAGGGTGAGGTCAGAAACCCCTTCGATGAAAGACTCTGTGGCCTTGTTCCGTATTATAAACAACAGCATCAAACAATTCCCTTGTTCCCCATCTCCCGATGGGGAACGCATATATGGATCCAATGCGGTCGTATGCGTGCCATATCGGGAGATATTGCACGAGAGAGTATTGGCTAAAGCCCCACCCCCTGATAAAAGCGTTGCAAAGCAACGCATAACCAAAATTCCTAACTCCTCACTCCTCATTACTAATTTTCCGGTGTGCTATTGCACACCCTACGCAATCACCAATTACCAATACACCAATACACGGGTGTGCATCGCACACCCTTACCTCTCCTTCACATACGGCACCCCATCCGCCTTGGGCGCGATGGCGCGTCCGGCGAAGCTGGCGAGGATGGCGACGGTGAGGATGTAGGGCAGCGCCTGGATCGCCTGGACGGGGATCTGGCCGATGCCGGCGATCTCGACCCCCTGAAGGCGGATCGAAAGCGCATCGAGGAAGCCAAACATCAGGCTGGCGAACATCGCCGGTACAGGCTTCCATTTGCCGAAAATCATCGCCGCGAGGGCAATGTACCCCTGCCCGGCGGACATTTCACGGATGAACGAGGCGTTCTGGGCGATGGAGATGTAGGTACCGCCGATGCCGGTGAGAATCCCGGCGATGATCACCGCACGATAGCGCAGCCAGGCTACAGAGATCCCGGCGGTATCGACTGCTTTGGGGTTTTCACCCACGGCTCGAAGGCGCAGGCCGAAGCGGGTCTTGAAAAGCACCCACGAGGTGAGCGCCACCGAGAGGAACGCGACATAGACCAGCAGGTTGTGGCCGCCGAGGATCCTGGTGTAAATGTCCCCGAGGATCGGGATGCTTCCGATGATCTCGGAGCCGGGCAGATGGAGCGGCATGAAGCGGGCGGTATTGGGCAGGCTCGGGGTCTGCCCCGACTGGTGGAACCACGCGATCCCCAGCACCACCGTCATCCCCGAGACGATGATATTGATCGCCACGCCGCTGACGACCTGATCGCCGTTGTGGGTGATGGAAGCAAAGCCGTGCAGGAGGCTCAGCAGCATCGTCACCCCGATCGCCGCCCCCAGCCCAAGCCACGCCGATCCGGTCACTGCAGCGACGGCTGCCGAGATGAACGCTCCGGCGAGGAGTTTCCCTTCGAGGCTGATGTCGACGATCCCCGATCGCTCGGAAAATATCCCAGCCATCGCGGCGAGGATCAGAGGGGTGGAGACCCGCATTGTTGCCGAGAGCGTCGAGATGATTTCGGTGGTGATATTAGCGTCCATGGGGCACCTCCTCTGTGGTCTCTTCCCGGGCAAAAAGCCCGAAGAACCGCTCCAGCCACGGACGGCTCATATACGTCAGTGCTCCACTGAAAAGGATGATAAAGCCCTGAATGGCCGTCACCATTTCCCGGGAGATATTGGGCATCTCAAACATCAGATCCGCCCCGCCCTGATACAGAGCCCCGAACAGGATGCTGGCCAGTACGATCCCGAGTGGATGGTTGCGCCCCATGAGCGCTACGGCGATCCCGGTGAAGCCGTACCCGGCGACGAAATTGAGGAGGAGCTTGTGCTGCACCCCCATGATCTCGTTGATCCCCGCCATCCCGGCGAGAGCTCCGGAGATGAGCATCGTGAGCATGATGATCTTCCTGGCGTTGATTCCGGCGTATTCGGCTGCCGATTCGCTGAATCCCACCGTCCGGATTGCGTACCCCCAGCGGGTATGCCAGACAAACAGCCATACAAATATCCCGGCGATGAGGGCAATGATGAAACTCAGATTCAGTGGCGAGGCGGCCACATCGATCCCGAAACGTGCCAGAAAATCATGAACGGTAGGCAGCCAGGCATTTTCATCAAACACACGGCTCTCCGGTGACATGCTCCCCGGGACGATAAACACATTGACCAGCAGGTAGACCATGAGATTGGAGGCGATGAAGTTGAACATGATGGTCGTGATGACGATGTGGCTCCCCCGGTACGCCTGGAGATACGCCGGGATCGCCGCCCACGCTGCCCCGAAGAGCATCGCTGCTCCGAGCGCCAGCGGCAGCAGCACCCAAAACGGCAGCAGATGGTCGAACGTCAGCAGCACCAGCGCCACCCCAAGCCCGCCGATGTACGCCTGCCCTTCCCCGCCGATGTTGAAAAGCATCGCGTGAAACGCCACCGCCACCGCCAGACCGGTAAAGATAAAATTGGTCGCATAATACAGAGTATAGCCGACCCCTTCGGCATACCCAAACGCCCCCTGAAACATTACGGCAAACGCTTTGAGCGGGTTTTCACCGATCAGAGCAATCACCGCGCCAGCTACGAGAAGCGCCAGAAGAATGTTGATGATCGGGATCAGAATCACATCGGCCCAGGCAGGCAACGGTCGGCGCCTCATGCAGGAACCTCCTCGGTTGAGAGAGTGGAATCGAACCTATGGGCATTGGCCATCATCAGTCCCAGCATTTTCTCATCGGCCTCGGCTGCGGTGACCTCCCCGACGATCCGCCCTTCGAACATTACGACGATCCGATCGGCCAGATTCATCAGCTCATCCAATTCACCGGAAACCAGCAACACCGCACTCCCCTCGTCCCGCATCGTTACGATCTGCTTATGGATAAACTCGATCGCTCCGATGTCCACTCCCCGGGTAGGTTGACCGACCAGCAGGACTTTGGGATCCGGATCCATTTCACGGGCAAGAATAAGTTTCTGCTGATTACCGCCTGAGAAATTGGCCGACAGGAGTGTGGGATGAGGCGGACGGACATCAAACGCCTCCATCAGGTGACGGCAGTGATCGACAATGGCATGGGGTCTGGTCAGAAAGGTACCGTTGTACTCCGGGGCATTGTGGTAGCCCAGAATGGCACTCTCTGCCGCCATAAACTCCCGCACCAGTCCCCGTTTGAGACGATCTTCAGGGACATGCGCCACGCTCCAGGATCGCACCCGTTCCGGATCGGCGGTGTGTGCGGGCGTGACGGCATGACCGTTGATCAGTACCTCCCCTTCCCCGGGCGGCAGGATACCGGAGAGGACATCGAGCAGTTCGCTCTGGCCGTTGCCTGAAACTCCGGCGACACCAACAATCTCTCCAGCATGCACTTTGAAGGAGACACGGTCGAGTCGAGCGATGCCATAGCGATCGTAAACACTCAGGTTCTCTACCCGCAGGAGCGGTTCTCCCGGCTGCGAGGGGGCTTTGTCGATCGTCATGCGCACTTTGCGTCCCACCATCAGCTCCGCCAGCTCCTCCCGGCTGGTCTCAGCGGTCACACGGCTGGCGACGATCTCCCCCTGGCGCATTACCGAGACATGATCGGTCAGATCCATGATCTCGCGGAGTTTGTGGGTAATGATGATTACCGTTGTCCCCTGCTCCCGCAGCGACTGGAGGATCGCAAAGAGTCGATCGGTCTCCTGGGGCGTCAGCACGCCGGTGGGCTCATCGAGGATGAGGATACGGGCTCCCCGGTAGAGGGCTTTGAGGATCTCGACCCGCTGGAGCTGGCCGACGGGAAGGTCGCTGATAAGCGCGTCCTTCTCCACTGCCAGCCCAAACTCACGCTCCAGCCGATCCAGTTCCGCTGCCGCATCGGCGATACTCCGATCGAGCATTGTTCCGCTCTCGGCGCCAAGCATGACGTTTTCCAGCACCGTAAAATTCTCCACCAGCATGAAATGCTGATGCACCATCCCGATCCCCGCAGTGATCGCATCGGCCGAATTGCGGATGGGGGTTCGCGTACCAAAGATGTATATCTCCCCCTCGTCGGCTTCGTAAAAACCGTACAGGATGCTCATCAGCGTCGATTTGCCCGCTCCGTTTTCGCCGACGATACCGTGTATGGTACCGGCCTCCACGCGCAGATTGACATGCTTGTTCGCCTGAACCGTGCCGAATGTTTTGGAGATATTGCGCAGGTCGATAGCGTAGATGGGGTCGGTAGAAGTTTCGGTA
>JALVQH010000331.1:0-7130 GCA_027031505.1 Campylobacteraceae bacterium
CTCTCCCTATGAAAAATTGGTCGACAGGATCAACCGTATCTTGCGGCGCATGAAAAAAGACGGCACCTACCAGACAATCATCGGACGTTATTTGCGCCAAAACGGGGGCAGAATGTCAGGCAAGAGTGTCTCAAAAAAACCGATCCTCCCCGATCCCCTTTTTGCGCAGTCGAGATAGAACGATGGACATAAGAGCTTTTTTGCCGAAGCACCTTCTATCAGGAAGCAGATTGGCAAAATGGCTGGTCTTTCACGTTCTTGGGGTTCTCGCAGGAATTACCCTTCTGATGGGTACGTTTCTGTTCTATCGGGAATACAGGGTGGAGACACAGGAGTTGAGCCGGGCATTCAGCCAGATTCAAAAGGTCAATCTCGAATCCATAGAAGAAAACCTCTGGATTCTTGACATCGACTCCCTGAGAATCCTGCTGAAGGGACTCTTGCGCAAGCGGGACTTTGTTTACTTCAAAGTATCCGATGAGCGGGGAAAGGTGCTGGCAGAGGAGGGGGTGTTTCCCCCAAAAGATTTTGTTGTCAGAACCGTGCCGCTTTACCACCTCGATGCTTACGGAGCAAAAGTCCGGACAGGGGAACTGACGATGGTTGCCACCACAAAATATATTTGGAGTCACATATTCAAAGAGGCCTACTTTGCGCTCATATTATTGGTAGTCACCCTGTTTTTTGAGGCCGTATTCATTGTGTACCTTGTCTGGTTTTTGATCTCAAGACATCTCGAAAAAATTCAAAGCTACACCCGCGATATCACTCTCGATCACCAACAGGAACCGCTCACTCTCGATCGGGTAAAAAAGCACAGAAATCGTCAAGGTGATGAGCTTGATGCGCTGGTAGATGCTATCAACAGGATGCGTTATCAGATTCAGGAATCCTATTCACACATCGAGTATCAGTCTATGCACGATTCTCTGACGGGACTTGCCAACCGGTGGGCGCTGAAACAGCAGCTCTCCCGGCGGATTCGTGACGGTCGGGAAAGCGGTCGGTTTGCTGCCCTGATGTTTGTGGATCTGGATCTGTTTAAAGTACTGAACGATTCTCTGGGGCATGCGATCGGTGACCATATCCTCGTAGAACTGGCAAAACGATTGAGACGTTTTGAGAAAAAAGGGCATTTTGTTTTTCGGATCGGCGGAGATGAGTTTGTTGTCCTGACCGGTCTGCTCTCCGAAAATCCGGACAAAGCCCGGCAGAGCACCCGTCGGCTTGCCGAGGAGATTCAAGCAGTGATCAAAAGAAGCATCGCAATTGAGGCAAGAAGTTTCCGGGTGACGGCCAGCATCGGTATTGAACTCTTCCGGGACATACAGGATATCTCCGTGATCCTGAAGCACGCCGACAATGCTATGTATCGGGCCAAATCAATGGGTCGAAACACTATTGTCTTTTTCCGCGAACAGATGCAGTTGAATGCGGATAAGCGGCTTGAATTTGAGCAGAGACTCCGCCAGGCACTCCAGGAGGACAGCTTTGTCATCCTTTTTCAGCCAAAGTATGATCGCGACAAGAGGGCCCGGTCGGCCGAGGTGCTCATCCGGTTGCGCCGAGCCGACGGAACACTGACACCCCCGGAAGAGTTTATTCCTATTGCCGAAGAGACCGGGATGATCCTTGGTATCGATCATCTGGTTATCCGAAGAGTTTTTCAGTTTATAGCCGAAAACAGAACCTGCATTGACGGTTCCGAACTGGAGAGTATCGCTATCAACATTTCACCTTTGCAGTTTACGATAACGGGTTTTACCCGATTTATCATTTCGGAAGCTGAGAAATACGGAATCGAGCCGAATTTTATTATTCTTGAAATTACCGAAGAGGCTGTCGTCTCCAATATCAAACGCGCTATCGAAACAATGCATGAACTCAAAGAGTACGGATTCCGATTCTCCATTGATGATTTCGGAACCGGATACTCCTCCATGCACAATCTGATAAGTTTCCCTCTTGATGAACTCAAAATTGACAAGTCTTTCGTGAAATATGTTCTGGAAAGTGATCGCAACATAACCATAATCAAAAGCATCATTGCTATGGCACACAACCTCCATCTCCATGTGGTGGCCGAAGGGGTGGAGCATTCGGAACAGTTTGAAATGCTTGTTGAGAGCGGCTGTGAACTTTTTCAGGGATATTTCCTCGCTTATCCTCAGCTGGAAGAGGATTTTCTCATAATGCTTCAGGGGGAGAATGCTGCAAAATAAAAAAGTTGACAAATTTACTCCGATATACTATAAACCCTCAGAGAAATGAGTGTATAATCGCATTTCCAAAATCCTAACCACAAATGAAAAGGAAAACTACAATGGCAAAATATGTTGAATTGACCAACGAAAACTTTGATGCAACTATCGCCGAGGGTGTGACCATGGTCGACTTCTGGGCTCCCTGGTGTGCTCCGTGTCGCATGATCGCTCCGGTGGTCGAGGAGCTGGCCGAGGAGTATGAAGGCAAAGCGACCATCGCCAAGGTCAACACTGACGAAGAGCAGGAGATCGCCATCAAATACGGCATCCGCTCCATCCCCACCATGCTGTGGTTCAAAGACGGTCAACTCGCCGATCAGATGATCGGTGCCGCCGGCAAAAATGTCTTCGAAGAGAAGCTCAAAGCCCTCCTCGACTAATCCCTTTTGGAGCACCTTCTTCGGGTGCTTCACTCCTGTTTTCTCTATCTGGCTGAAGAGTTTATCAAGCTCATTAGCGTTATAATCAGCTTTATCAACTTTTTGCAAGTAACTCATTATCTTTTCAGGAGGATAAAATCATGTTGGATTGTGCAATTATCGGCGGCGGGCCGGCCGGACTGACGGCCGGACTCTATGCGACCCGCGGCGGACTCAAGAAGGTCACGATGTTCGAGATGGGGGCTCCGGGCGGGCAGATCACCCAGAGCAGTGAGATCGAGAATTACCCCGGTGTCTTCCGTGAGGGGATGACCGGAATGGATCTGATGGAGCCGTGGCCCGAGCAGTGTATGCATTTTGGACTCAAGCACGAGATGAAAGAGGTGAAGCGTGTCACCAGAGAGGAGGAACACTTCACCCTCCACCTCGACAACGGCGATACCGTCGAGGCGATGACTGTCGTGTTCGCGACCGGAAGTACGCCGCGTCGTGCCGGATTTGACGGCGAAGAGGAGTTCTTCGGCAAAGGGGTCAGTACCTGCGCTACGTGTGACGGTTTTTTCTACAAAAACAAAGAGACCGCCGTACTCGGCGGGGGTGATACCGCACTCGAAGAGGCGCTCTATCTGGCCAATATCTGCTCCAAAGTTTACCTCATCCATCGCCGCGATACTTTTCGCGCCGCCCCTCCGACCGTCGAACGGGTGATGAAAAACGATAAAATTGAACTCGTCCTCAACGCCTCGATCGAAAAAGCCTTCGGCGGACCGATGGGTCTTGACGGGCTTGAGATTGCGTTCAAAGACGGCTCCAGACGCACGCTGAATGTCCCCGGTGTGTTTGTCTTTGTCGGCAACAACGTCAACAACCATGTCCTGCGCCAGGCCGACGGCAGCTATTTGTGTGCTACCAATGAAAACGGTGAAGTGATCGTCGATCTCAAGATGCACACCGATGTGCCGGGACTGTTTGCCGCCGGAGATGTGCGGGTCGATGCAGCCAGGCAGGTGGTCTGTGCCGCCAGTGACGGAGCCGTTGCCGGAATGCAGGCTCTTGAGTATGTCCTTGAGCGTCAGTAATGGTACGGGTCGGGATCCTCGGCAGTACCGGCCGAATGGGGGCGCATCTGATCAAAAATGTTCTGGAAGAAGATGGGCTGGAACTGAGCGTCCTTCATGTCTATGATGAGCTGACCACTCCGGTACCCGAGTCGGTATTGCTGACCAATTCGATGGTCAAATTTCTTGACAGCTGCGATGTGGTGATCGATTTTTCAGCTCCCGCAGCGACCCAAAGCCTCCTTGAGACAGCGATCGAAGACCCCAAACCTCTTGTGATTGCTACGACGGGCTTCACTGTCCACCAACAAAATCTCCTCGAAGAAGCTTCCCAAAAGATGCCTATCCTCTACGCGACCAACATGTCAGCCGGGATCGCATTGCTCAAAAAGCTGGTTGAGCAAGTCTCTGCCACGCTCAAAGACTTCGATATCGAAATCGTCGAACAGCACCATCGCCACAAAGTCGATGCCCCGAGCGGTACGGCACTGACCCTGGCGGAGTTTGCGGCCAAAGGGCGGAATCTCGACCTCGATGCTGTGCGTGTCAGCGGCCGCGACGGCCAGATCGGTCCCCGCACCAAAGAGGAGATCGCCGTCATGGCGCTGCGTGGTGGGGATATTGTCGGCCGTCACACCGTAGGGTTTTACAACGACGGGGAATACCTCGAGCTCACCCACACCGCCACCAGCCGCGAAACCTTCTCCAGGGGCGCCATCCGTGCCGCCAGATGGATCGTCGGGCAGCAGCCGGGACTGTATGCGATCAATGATGCGCTGGGGATATAAAGTAGCAAGTAGCAAGTAGCAAGTAGTAAGTAGCAAGTAGCAAGTAGAAATTGTGGTTGGCGTTGCGGTGCAACGCTTTTTATTGAAGATAAGGAATGGTCATGAAAACGATCGCCCCTCATTACTCCTCACTCCTCACTCCTCATTCCTCACTGATGCTCCAAAGGAGCCTATAATGTGTGCCGTCGTCGGAGTGTATGGATCGTCTGAAGCGGCAAAGGTGGCGTATTATGCGCTCTTTGCGATGCAGCACCGCGGGCAGGAGGCGACGGGGATCTCGGTCGCCGACGGCACGCAGATCCGTCTGCGCAAGAAGCGGGGGCTGGTGACGTCGGTGTTTCACGAGGGGAACCTCTCTCAGCTGACCGGGACGTGCGCCATCGGCCACAACCGCTACTCCACCGCCGGCAAAGAGTCGGTTGAGGATGCACAGCCGTTGTTTGCCCGGTACAAACTGGGCGAAATCGCCATCGCTCACAACGGCAACCTCACCAACAAACTCTCCGTCCGGCAGGAGCTGATCAACAAAGGGGCGATTTTCCAAAGCGACATGGACACCGAAAACATCATCCACTTCATCGCCAAGAGCCAGGAAGATCACCTGATCGATCGGATTCGGGATGCAACATACCGATTGGAAGGGGCGTTCAACCTCATGATCCAGAGCCGCTCCAAAATGTTTGTCGTCCGGGATCGTTACGGGATTCGGCCGCTGAGCCTCGGACGTCTGCCCGACGGGGGCTACATCGTCGCCAGTGAGACGGTGGCACTCGATCTGGTGGGTGCGACATTTCTGCGCGATGTGCGGCCGGGAGAGATGCTGATTTTTGAGAAGGATGCCGAACCGGTCAGCGAACAGCTGTTTGAACCCGATTACCGTCCTGATGCGTTTGAATACATCTATTTTTCCCGACCTGACAGTATCATTGACGGTAAAAACGTTTACGAAGTACGGGTCAAGACCGGACGTCAGCTGGCTCTCGATGCTCCGGCGGATGTCGATGTCGTCATCCCGGTGCCCGACAGCGGTGTGGCGGCTGCCCGGGGGTATGCTGAGGGGTTGGGGGTGCCCTTCGAGATGGGGATCGTACGCAACCACTACGTCGGACGCACTTTCATCGAGCCCACTCAGGCGATCCGCGATCTCAAGGTGCGCCTCAAGCTCTCTCCCATCCGACATTTGATTGCCGGAAGGCGGATTGCCATCGTCGATGACTCCCTCGTGCGGGGCACCACCTCCCGTCGGATCGTCCGGATGCTGCACGAAGTCGGAGCGGCCGAAGTGCACATGCGCATCGCCGCACCGGAGATCAAATATCCCTGCCGTTACGGGATCGACACCCCCACCCGCGAAGAGCTCATCTCCCACAGCAAAACCCCCGAAGAGATTGCCAGGTACATCCACGCCGATTCGGTCGGCTTCCTCACCATCGACGGTCTCGTGGACGCCCTGGGTCGTGATCGCACCTACTCACTGGTGAGTTTCGACGGCAACTATTTTGCCGGAGGGAACGCCGATTACCCTACCTGATTTTTTCCGTTAAATTTCGTTAAGATCCACCACGTATCCTTTGATCATTCGATCAAAAGGATACAACATGACAAACATATTTCAATTTGGCGAAGGGGTTCCCGGCTATGACTATCGGGTGATCAATGAACGGGATGCCCGGGCCAGTGCGGGGATCATGTTCCTCTTCGGGATTATCAGTTTCTTCTCGTTCATCATGACGCACAATCTCTTCTGGGCAGAAGTCTTTACGCTGACGTTCATCCTCGAGTTTGCGATCCGGGTATTTGTCAATCCCCTCTACGCTCCCTACATGGTGCTTGGTTCCCTTTTTGTGAGCAATCAACACCCCGACTGGGTCGAAGCCGCGCCCAAGAAATTTGCCTGGATTCTCGGGATTGGGCTTGGATTGGTGATGGCGTATTTCATCGTCTTCGGGATCCTCTCTCCTATCCGGATGCTGACGTGTGTGGCGTGCCTGATCCTCCTTTTCACCGAGTCGGTCTTTGGGATTTGTCTGGGATGCTTGATTTACAAACGTTTCAACGTCGATCTGCAGAACTGCCCCGGCGGTACCCGCGAAACCCCTCCGGCCAAACGGGGGAGCATGTTGCAGAAGATGACCGTGCTGGCGCTCTTCGCCGTCCTCTCTGTCGGGATGTATCAGACACTCAAAGTCTACAAATACCACAATTTCCAGCCCCAGCTCTCCCAGGCGGACAAAGAAGACCTGGAGATGATGATTGAGGGGGTGGCTGATGAAGCGTCCGCCAAGCCGAAACCGGCCGTTGCGACTAAAACAAAATTGAGTGGTGCAGAAGGGGAGAAGGATTGTACTCCACCACAATGGGCGATCGAGATGGGGCATGAAACGTTGTGGAAAGAGCATAATGGGTGCAAGTGACATCAGGGGCCAGGACTGAAGTCCCTGCTCCGTCTATTTTCCAATTCCTCATTCCTAACTCCTAATCCCTAATTTTCTGTTACTTTCCTACAACTTTTTACACAAAAGACAAATTTAAGCTTAAAATTAAGAGAGAGAGAGAGCTATTTGCTACAATACAAAGATAAATCATTTTTGAGGAGGAAGACGATGCGAGTTTGGTTTCGTGGGTTGATGGTAGTGGTGT
>JALVQH010000331.1:7140-9099 GCA_027031505.1 Campylobacteraceae bacterium
TTTTTGATAGAATAGAGGTAAATCATTTTTTGAGGAGAGATGCGATGAAAACGTTGGTTCGTTGGTTGATGGTAGTGGTGTTGCTGACTGTGTTGTCCGGATGTGGCGGTGGAGGCAATCCAGGAGGCACAAAAAAGCCCCCCAACGAAATCGTACTCAATGACGATGTCAAGCCTTTGACTTCGGATGAAACATCACATATAGAGATCGTCGAAGGCCAAACAGGAGGAGCGGGTTCGATCACATTTTCAGACCCCAATGTGGTCAAAAACTGGAAAAAAGGCGAAGTCAAAATCATACCTCCCAGTGCCAATATGCCCGAAGGTCTGGCACTGAAAGTTGTCTCTGTCAGCACAACAGGCGGCAAAAGCAAGGTCACCTACCAAACACCATCGATCGATGAGCTGTTCAAAAATGCAACCATCGATATCGATCAGGGACTGTCGACCAAGATGATCCGATCGGTAAACATGCGCAAAGGTGTGGCACTGAATTTTGGTATCGCAAAAGAGCAAAACGGGCGCATGGCAAAAGGTGTCTGGTTTCCGGATGGTGGAACCACGCACCATGAAAATGCCACTCCGATCCATGACAATGCGATCGATACGATCAACATGAGCTTTGAGAGCATGGTTTATGAAGACAAAGAAGAGAACGAACTCCTGAAAATTTCAGGCAAAACGACCCTGAAGAATATGCGCGTCAAGTACAGCTTCAGTCAGAGCGCCACTCCCCCGAAGCTCAAAAGCAATTTCAGCCTCTCTTATGAGGCGAGCAGTGAACTCCGTGCCGATCTGGTCGTCCACAAAAAAGGCAACGCAGCCAATGTCGCACCCGAAACATTCCAATGCGGCGGTATCGATATCGACAAAGAAGGGTTGGGGTACAAGGTCAAAATCTCCGGAGCCGATTTTGACAAAAAAGACATCTGCATCGGCAGTCTCTCGGTGGAGCTCTCGGAAGTTCCGATCAAGGCTTCGGTCGGTGGCGGCGCGATCACCGATGCTCCGATCGGCTTGCGCTTGTTCTTTATCATGGGGGCAGATATGGAGATCAAGGTCAGCAGCACCGTGATACTCCGAAAGTCTGATTATCAGGAAGTAGGTGTCAAGGTCGATACAACCAGGAGCGGGAAGGAGCAGTTTCAGCTCTGGAATCATGATTATGTTTCCCGAACCAATCATTCCAAAGCAACCTGGGAGAAAAAAATCTACGGCGAGATTTCCGGTCGGATGACCCAGTACCAGGGGATCGCTGCTGCGCCGTTTGTTCTGGGGATTTATCCGGCTGTGGTGCGTGCCTATGCCGGACCGGAGCTTACCGGTACGGCCAAAGCCGGCTACGGGACACGTACCGGGCTCAATGCATGCTTCGATGTCGCTCTGGCGGCACAATACGGCATGACGGCATCGGTCTATCTCGGGATCGATCTCGACAACCAATACTGGGACAAACTTGACTGGCATCATGTGTTTGAATACTACAACGACATCAAGGGCAGTGATCCGCTCTACGCCTACAACTCCTGTCAAGCCGACGGTTACACCGTATCGTTTGGCACACCACCCCAGTCAGCCGGGGATTTCTCCGCAGCCAATATCAAGGTCAAAGACTCAACCGGCAGGCTCATCACGCCTGAGAAGATCACCTACAACCTCTATAGCAATGGCCGTATTATCCGCTCAGGTGATTCTGTTGATGCGCTGGTGGCAGATTTGGGGTCGGGGAATTATGAGATAGAGGCGATTGTCCTGATCGACTCGGATCGCACCATCAAAAGCTCGATTCGTCATGCATACACTATAGGCGGCAATCAACCCCCCACTGCCAACGCCGGAGCCGATCAGCAGGTTGAGTCCAATGCCACCGTCACTCTCGATGGCTCAGGCAGCAGCGACTCGGATGGGCAGATCGTCTCGTATGTGTGGACAGAGAATGGTACACAGGTGGGTACCGGGG
>JALVQH010000332.1 GCA_027031505.1 Campylobacteraceae bacterium
AACCATCACGCCTGAAGCAAGATTGATCGAAGCAGAAACCCATATGATTGAACACAAGATCAAAGAGTTGCTCGTCATCGAAGAGGAGCAACTTGTCGGCATCATTCAACTCTACGACATCGAGGGGCACTGATGGAGACCGCCGTCATCATCCCGGCACGCCTCCACTCCACACGACTGCCGCGCAAAGTGCTGCTTGAGCTATGCGGCAAACCGATGATTCGGCATGTGTACGAAGTAGCTGCACGCGCACGGACCGTCTCCCACGTATACATAGCAACCGACTCCGAAGAGGTTGCCAAGGCCTGCCGCCCTTTTACCTCGGACATCATCCTCACCTCACCAGAACACGAATCGGGCACCGATCGTCTCGCTGAGGCAGCCGCCGATCTCTCCGTAGACGCTGTGATCAATGTCCAGGGGGATGAGCCCCTGATGCAGCCGGAGCTCATCGATGCCATTGCTCAGCAACTGCGGGATAGAGCCGCCCCCATGATCAGCGCCATGCATCGGATTGATACGGTCACAGAGCTCCAGTCCCCCGACGTGGTCAAAGTGGTGGTCGATCACCGACAGAGGGCGCTCTATTTCTCCCGCTCCATCATCCCACACCATCGAGACAACTGGCGTGCCCTGCTTGACCACCACACGACCATCTCCAAACCGTTGACGTTTTATCGGCACATCGGCATCTACGGCTACACCCGCTCTTTTCTCCTCCGTTTTGCCGCAATGAAACCCACCTATCTCGAACGAACCGAAAAACTGGAGCAGCTGCGCGTACTCGAACACGGCGAGTCGATTCAAATGGTGGAAACATCGTATCGACCTATGGGTGTCGATACTCAGGAGGACTTAGATCGCGTAAGGAGGCTCATACCATGTCCATAGGAGAAAAAGCAGAGAAAATAAAAGCCATCATATTTGATGTCGATGGTGTACTGACCGATGGGGGCATTATCTATGACAACTCCGGGATGGAGATCAAGCGGTTTCATGTCAAAGACGGCCAGATTATCTCCCACCTGAAAAAAGCCGGCATGATTGTCGGTGCTATTACAGGGCGAGACTCGAAAGTCGTTCGAAATCGATGCGAAGAGCTGAAGCTCGATTTCCACTACCACGGTGTATCCGATAAGCTGGAGCGTTATGATGCGATCAAAAGACACTACCATCTGGAAGATGCGCACATCGCCTACATCGGTGACGATATCAATGACCTGGGTATCCTGACCCGCTGTGGTCTGAGTGCCACTCCCCAGGATGCGAGAGATTACATGAAAGAACATGTGGACTATGTCACCCCTTCAAAAGGCGGTGAAGGGGCATTGCGGGATCTGGCCGATATGATTTTGATGGAACAAAATCGATTTGATGATATAATTACCTATGCACTAAGCCAAAGGAGTGATCAGTGAAACGAAATATAGAAATGATCATGTCTCAAATCGTTGAACGCTTGAAACCACTTGATATAAGCAAAATCATATTGTTTGGAAGTTACGCACACGGGAAACCGCATCGTGACAGTGATATCGATATCTATGTCGTGACCAACGATGATTACATACCAAACAATTTCGAGGAAAGAATCAAACTTAAACTCAAGGTTGCTTCGGCTTTAAAAGAGCTGCAGAGAATCATTCCGATCGATATTATCACCCACACAAAAAAGATGCACGAAGAGTTTATAAAAATGGATGGCGGTTTCGGCCAGGAAATATTGAGGAAAGGTATCAAACTCTATGGCCACTAAACAAACCCTTCACTGGCTTGTGTCTGCCTATGCCGATTTAAAAAGCATACAGTATCTGCTCAATGATGAATTTCTGACACATATTGTAGCCTTTCATTCGCAGCAAACTGTAGAAAAGATTTTTAAATCTCTTTTAGTCGAGATCGGACAGAATGTTCCCAAAATCCATAAGTTACAAACTCTCGCAGATCGAGTAGAGCATGATATCAAGGTTGACGATGAAGTCATAATGATACTGGATGAGCTCTACGTAGACTCAAGATACCCAGAAGATACAGGATTGTTGCCAGACGGCAAGCCAAGCACAAAGAGAGCCAAAGAGTTTTATGCGTATTCCAAATCGCTTTTTGATGAAGCATGCGCAATCCTGCAAATAGATATCGAAAAGGTAACTCATGATCGCTCCTGAGACTCTCTATGAGCGATTCCAACAAGCTCCATTTATCTTTGCCGGCCCCTGCGTGATCGAGAGCGAGACTCTGGTGATGCAAATCGCCGAGACGGCCAAAACGATCTGCGAAGCGCACAACATCCCGTACGTATTCAAAGCATCCTTTGACAAAGCCAACCGCACATCGCTCTCCTCGTTCAGGGGGCCGGGTCTCGATGAGGGATTGCGCATCCTTGAGAAGTCAAAAACACCTTTAACCTCCCCATCGTCACCGACATCCACGAATCGCATCAAGCCAAACCGGTGGCTGAAGTAGCCGACGTGATCCAGATCCCGGCGTTTCTGTGCCGGCAGACCGATCTGCTCATCGCCGCTGCCCAAACGGGTAAAATCGTCAACATCAAAAAAGCCCAGTTCCTCGACGGAGCCGATATGCGCTACCCCGCAGAAAAGGTGCGCCAAAGCGGCAACGACCGGATCCTCCTCACTGAGCGCGGTACGATGCTGGGACTGGGGCGATTGGTGGTGGACATGACGCAGATTGTGGATATGAAAGCGCTGGGCTATCCCGTGATCATGGATGTCACCCACGCGACCCAGCGGCCGGGCGGCGGCGCGACCAGCGGCGGCAACCCACAGTATACCCCCGCCATTGCCAAAGCAGCTCAAGCAGCCGGTGCAGACGGGTTCTTTTTCGAGATCCATCCCGATCCTGCACGCGGACTCAGCGATGCAAGCAGTATGATCGATCTGGAGGCATTTGAACAGATCGTCTCAACGCTCATTTAGCATGATATTAACTCGCATTAATGCTGTCAATAATTTGTGGAAATTCCAACCGGAAATCATCTAAAAA
>JALVQH010000333.1 GCA_027031505.1 Campylobacteraceae bacterium
ACTGTGGCGGGCGATGTGGTCGGTGGCTTCATGGACGCCGGAGACGATTTTGATCGAGAGGATGTTGTCGAGATATTCCGTATCCCAATCCTCCTCAGTCGCGGCGGGCACATCAATAATCTCCCGGGTTTTTTCACAACCGCGCAATTCGGTTCCTCTGGCATCAAACTCGGCTTTGAGCATCGGCAGAATCGCGGGGGCAATCATCTCGTCCACAAGAAGAGTCTCCATCGCACCGCAGATACCGGGACGGCGGGTTTTGGCGTTGAGACTGACACGGATGGCTTTGTCGGTATCAGCATCACGGTCGATGTAGGTGTGGCAGAGTCCCTTGTCGTGCTTGACGACCGGGACGGTAGCGTTTTGGGAGACGTAGCGGATGAGCGCTTCACCGCCGCGGGGGATGATCAGATCGACGTACGCATCCTGCTTGATAAGCTGTGCGACCCCTTCGCGGGAGCTGTCGGGCAGCAGCGCAATCGCTTCACGCGGCAGATCGTGCCGGGCAAGTACTTCCTGCAAAATAGCAGCAATGGTACGGTTGGAGTGTTCGGCCTCTTTGCCCCCTTTGAGGATGGCGACATTGCCGCTCTTGAAGCAGAGAGCTCCCACATCGGCCGTGACATTGGGGCGGGACTCGTAAATGACACCGATCACCCCGATGGGAACACTGGTTTTTTCGATTTTGAAGCCTGCTTCGGTGATCCAGCCATCCAGTACCCGACCTACCGGTTCGCGCAAGGCGGCGATCTCCCGCAGAGATTGAGCCATGGCAGCGATACGTTCCCCATTCAGCATCAAACGATCCTGGAGAGAACCTGAAATATTGTGATCTTTGGCATAGGCCATATCGTGGGCGTTTGCCGAGAGGATTTCCGGTGCCTCAGCCTCCAAAGCGTCTGCCATCTCCAGAAGAATGCTGCGTTTTCTGCTTCCGCTCAATGTGGAGATGGCTGCGCTTGCTTTTTTGGTTTTTTGTAAAAAATCGGTCATTCTTTTCCTTTTCGGCCATGAAGTGTATTTGCTATTTTACAGTTTTTCTGGAAGATTACCGTTGATTCGGCGCAAAAAGTTTGCTGATATTGTTCTCCCTGCGTTCATTTACTTTTCTCAAGTAGGCATAAATGGTTGCGATCTCTTTTTCGGTCAAAAAATAGTGCGGCATAACACCCTGACCTTTTTGGACACTCCGACGGATCTGTTCCAAAGTAGCTTTACGGATGTCCGGACCTCTCAGAGTAACCAGTCTGCCTGCCGAATCGGTGTAGGCAGCAATTGCCCTCCCCTCCCCTGTCTCGCCGTGACACGCCACACAGCTGGCACCGTGAGGGTATCGATAAAGCATTTGTCCATACTCAAATTTGGTTATAAAATCTTTTGCACTCATTTCGAGGCTTAAAACAAATCCGAAAACGATCATTCGTATGCTCACGCCAATCCCTGCTAATGTATTTTCGATATAATACCGAAATTTTATCGCAGATTTCCTGCATCCAAAGAAGAGACCATGCAACTAATTGACGGAAAATCCCTTGCAGAAGTGACCCGTTCACGGATCGCCAGAGAGACACAGGATCTCATAACCAAACACGACATTGTTCCCGGACTGGCCGTTATCCTCGTCGGAGACGATCCGGCCAGTCAGGCTTACGTCAAGATGAAGGCCAGAGCGTGCAAGGAGGTAGGCTTTTACTCCATAGTTCATGAAATGCCCGACACCATCAGTGAGGAGGAGATCATCGGAACAATCAAAATGATGAATGACAACCCCCGTATTGACGGAATCCTCGTTCAACTCCCCCTGCCGAAACACATCGACACCGACGCCATCCTCGAAGTGATCGATCCGTCCAAAGATGTCGATGGATTTCACCCCTGCAATGTCGGACGCCTGGCGACTAACCTCGATGCCTTTGCCCCCTGCACGCCGCTAGGGGTGATGCGGATGTTTGAACACTATGACATTCCGCTGCGTGGCAAAGATGTCTGCGTCGTCGGAGCCAGCAATATTGTCGGCAAACCGATGGCCGCTCTCCTCCTCAATGCCGAAGCAACCGTCACCGTCACCCACATTTACACCAGAGATCTTGCCCGGCACACCCGGGCTGCCGACATCGTCATTGTCGGTACCGGCGTGCCCGGACTGATCAAAGCCGATATGGTCAAAGAGGGAGCCATTGTCATCGATATCGGGATCAACAGGCTCGACGACGGCCGACTTGTCGGAGATGTCGATTTTGATATGGTGGCTCCCCGCTGCAGCTATATTACCCCGGTTCCGGGCGGTGTCGGCCCCATGACGATCGCCATGCTGATGGAGAACACCCTCAAAGCTGCCAAAATGAGGATCGTCCGATGAAGCGTGTTGCCAAAGGGCTCTACCGCTTTTCCAGCAGCTGGACCGGAACCATTATTATCGTCCTTCTGCTGATCTTTTTCGTGGCTCAGTCGTTTGTGATTCCAAGCGGCTCGATGAAACGCAGCCTGCTGATCGGGGATTTTCTCTTCGTCAAAAAATTTGCCTACGGCATCCCCATTCCCGAATTGCCGTGGGTAGGGCTAAAGGTTTTCCCCGATATTCACGGCAACGGACACCTGATCGAAGGGCAACGACCCCAGCGTGAAGACATCGTCGTATTTTACGTCCCCAAAGACGGCAAAACCCACTTCGTCAAACGCTGCGTGGCTGTCGGCGGGGACGAACTCCTCTATTACAACCGGCACTTGCTGATCCACATGCACGAAGGAGATGCCTGGATGCAGCAGCACTATCCCGAAGCCAGAACCGTCAAAGCCCTGGGTAAACTCTGGCTCGACAATCCTTACCGTGCCAAATATCCCGGCATCCAGTACCGACCCGAATACGACAGCAATATCTTCCTGCAGATGCTCTATCGGGTCAATGAAGTGGACATGAAGCCCGTCTATGTCGATACCCTGAAAACCCGGAGCTATTCGCTTGGCGGCAAGCCGGTCAATGCTTTTTATAAGCGGATTGAACCGGATCATTACTATATGGTCGGGGACAACCGGGACAACTCTGATGACAGTCGTTTCTGGGGTTCGGTTCCGTATAGTCTCATCATCGGTCAGCCGTGGGTGACCTATTTCTCTCTCGAGTACCGCAGCTATGCGCGGGTATTCAAGGGGGGTGCTCTCGGCGGACGGGATCATCAAGCCCTGCGTAAAGTCTGCGGTCCAAATCTTCGCCTCGATTCGGCCAAATGCGAAGCCAGGTGGAACCGGCACCGCTTCGCCGTACGCTGGGATCGTATCGGCCGATCCATTACGGCGCTCGAACGCGAGGTGCCCCGCGATGATTGACGGACAGATGCTGCTGGCTCCGGCGCTCATACTGGCACTGGCCATTGCTATCATCGGTCACGAGATCATGCACGGATGGGTGGCGTACCGTTACGGAGACGCAACCGCCAAATCTCAAGGGCGCCTGAGTATCAATCCCCTTGTACACATTGATCCGATTGGCACCATTGCGGTTCCCGCTCTGCTCTACTTTTCCGGGGCACCTTTTCTCTTCGGCTGGGCCAAACCGGTGCCGGTCGATATCCGCACTGTCACCCGAAACGGCGGGTATGGAGCCGCCATCGCCGTGGCTCTGGCCGGGATCACCTACAACCTCATCCTGGCCGTTCTGGCCGCGACTCTGATGCCGCTTGTGGCGCATCCGGAAAACCTTGCGACGGCATTCATCTATATTTTCCTTTACCAACTCGTGGTTATCAACGTGATTCTTGCCGTGTTCAATCTCTGGCCGATTCCGCCGCTGGATGGAGCAATGGCGCTGCGCTATTTTGCTTCCAGGATAGGCTGGCACCGTCTGGCGGAATGGATCGAACGCATCTACCCTTACGGCATGATCCTGCTTGTGGTAGTGATCGCTACGCCGATTGGCACCTTTTTGTTTCGCCCTGCCGGTTGGCTGCTCAACCTGATTTTATAGTTTGTTCAAGGAACCTGTCATGAAATTCTACATCGCAACTGACCACGCCGGCTATGCCGTCAAAGACTACATCAAAGACCTTCTGACCGACCGCGGCCATGAGGTGATCGACCTCGGACCCGACTCGGCCGACCGGGTCGATTATCCCGACTACGGCCGCAAGTGCGCCGAAGCGGTGCGTGACGATGCGGGCAGCTTCGGAATCGTCGTCTGCGGTACCGGCATCGGCATCTCCATCTCCGCCAACAAAGTCCCCGGTGTCCGCGCCGCGCTTTGCCACGATGCCTACACCGCCCAAATGGCTCGGGCACACAACAATGCCCAGATCCTCGGCATGGGCGAACGGGTCGTAGGCAAAGGGGTGATCGAGAGCATCCTCGATGCGTTTATCAACACTGAGTTCGAGGGGGGACGTCACGCCGGACGCGTCGAGAAGATCAATGCGATCGATGCCGAGTACAAACTGCCGTAGTCAAAACCGTGCAATCGTCCGTGCGGCATCCTCGGCCAGTCGATCGAATGCCCGGTTCATCGCCGCGACGATCCGAGAGGTTTCGGCTTTGGCTACCGGGATGCGGGTGGTGAAGAGGCGGGCACGGCGGCGGGTGCCCCGGATGGGTTCGACGTAGTAGCTTGCCTCGAGCTCCACGGCATTCCCGGCATAGATGAAGCGGTTGACGACGACTTTGAGCCGAACGCCGATGCTCTTCTCGATGTCCCAGGGGAAGCGGTGGACGTTGGGGGTCGCGAAGCGCTTCTGGAGATAGCGGATCAGGTGATTGGTCAGTGCCTTCTCAGGCGTACTGGCCCATCCTGCCTGCGCACGGTAGCTCAACACACCGGGCGCTTCCTCCTGCGGGATTTTGTTCCCGTGGAGATAGTCCGGCACGACCACCCGATCGACCCCGATCTGAGAGACATGGATCCGAGAAACCGGAATGGCCGTTGCGGGAACCGAGAGGAGATACTCCGTCCCGCCTCCGCCGCATCCGGCGAAAAACATCATCGAAATCGCTATCCATACATACCGCATATCATTCTCCAAAAATCAAAGCATTGGGTTTTTTGTTGAGCTTCTCAATCAGCCGTTTGGTCTCCTCGGACGTACGCCCCACCTCACGCAGCATCGCCTCCATCTTTTTGCCAAAAAGCGACCCCTCGCTGTAGCCGCGCATCACCCGTTTGGTCGTCCGCAAGGTTTTTCGCAGCTCTTCGAGCGCCTTGTTCAATTCGCCGTTTTTCCCGACAAATCCGTTGAGCCCCCCCATGGTCTGATTGAGATCATCCGTCAGATTCTGGAAACTCTTTTTCCCCATCAGTCCGTTGAGATGGTCGGCCGACTGCTTGAGCTTGTCCAGCAAATCATGCAAAGGTTGGCGGTTCTCCTCTGCCAGCGATGTGATCGAGGCCATCAGGCGATCCAGTTTGGAGAGGATCTCGTTTTTGACCACTTTGCGCGTCGGAAAATCTGCAATCCCGTTGTGGACAATCAAATGACGCGGTGCGGATGTCGTATTGGCCTCTTTGGGATAATTCAGATCGATGTAGAGGCTCTCCACCAGCGGGTTGCCGCTTTTGAGTTCGGCCCGCAGCCCTTTTTCGACGGCGCGTTCGAGATTGACGGTGCCGTTTGCCTCTTTGTCCTTGAAAATCGAGGTATCGATCCAGCCGACAGCCTCGGCTTCCATCATCCGATCGCGGCTGTTGTACCCGATTTCGGTCTTGTCGATCTCCCCGACCTTGAACCCCTGATAGCGAATCGCCGCACCTTCCTGCAGGCCGTTGACTTCTCCGGAAAACGCAAAACGAAAACGCTGAAGATGCTCCACGCTGCCGCCGATCTTCTGTTTGAGTGCATCGCTGTGCTTGTTATAGAGTCGGAACACATGTCCGGAACCGGGCTTGGGGTAGGCTTTGTCCAGCTTGCTCTCAAAGCTGATACTTCCAAGCAGCACACTTGTCAGAGGAGCCAGATCCAACGCAATCTCCCCGCCATCAAAACTCACTGCCACAAGATCCTGATGCCAGAATTTGGTCGTGACATTGATCAGGTCGGCATACTCTTTTGTCAGAAAGATGGTCACATCCGTCGCCCGCTTGTCCGGCCCCAATGCGATCTTCTCAATGCTGCCGGCTCGTAGATTACGGTAATAGACCGGTGCACCGACATGAACATTACCGATCTCGCGCGTCCGCAGGTGAAAGTAACTCCCCTGGTCTTTGGGGCGGTACGACTTCATGAGGCCTTTAAAACGTTCAATCGGCCTCCCTTTTCCCGAAGCGTACATGGTGATGTACGCTCCGTGGATCAGCGTATCGAGTCCGCGTACTCCGCTGTAGTCAACCTGAGGAGTCACGATCCAGAAGCGTGTCGTACGGTTGATATACGGCTCGACCTCTTTGTTCATCCGCGCAACAACTGTTACGCCGTCACCTCCTTTTTGAAGCTCTATGCGGACAATTCTTCCAACAGCCACATCTCGGAATTTGATCGTACTCTCTCCGGCAACCAGACCATCACTGCTCGGGAAATCGATCCGAATCTCAGGGCCCAGCTGCGAAAAGTGCTGATATACCAGCCAGCCGGAAATGATCAGCGCGATCAAGGGAACGATCCAGATCGATGTCAGGAGGTTGAAGGTACGGTTCTCTTCGAGTTCCGGGATCTCGACAGGACTCATACGTCTTTCTCCTTTTTGGGGGATCGTTTTCGGGGATATTCCCGGATCAATCGCGGATCGAACGACAGCGCAGCAAGCATTGTGAAAAACACCATCAGCACAAATGCCGTCGCTCCGGAACCGGCCAGAACCTTGAAACGATCAAATTTCACCAATCCTGTTAAAATCGAAACCACAAACACATCCACCATCGACCAGGGGCCGATGATCTCGGTGAGGTAGTAGAGTTTGTGGCGCAGAGCCTTGCTCTCCGAAACGGGATAGCGAACACTTATGAGGAGATATAATAGCAGAACAAACTTCAAAACAGGGACAAAGACCGATGCGACCAATATGATCAAAGCAACAGGATACGATCCTTGGTCCCAAAGGAGAATAATCCCCCCGATGATGGTGTTGCTCGTATGGCCTCCAAAAATATTTTTCACTTGCAGCACTGGATAAAGATTAGCTGGAAGATAGAAGATCATCGCCGTAATCAGCAGAGCCCATGTCCGACCCAAACCATACCTGGGTTCCCGATAGATACGCGAATCACAACGGTGACACCGGATCGAACCGCCGTAATCGACGTTAACCGCTTCGCAGATGGGACAACGGATGACGGTAAGTTTTTCGGGATGCTTCTCAGCCATGATAGATCCTGTTGCGCAACTCCCAGAGTGTTCCGATGCGCCTGGCCTTGGTCAGATAGAGATCGATTCCGACGTACAGAAGAAGTGCCCAGAACGATACGCCGAAATGGATTCGCACTTCTCCGGTGAGTTTGACGAGTGCCACAAGGATACTCACAGCAAAGATGTCCACCATACTCCAGGGTATCAGGTGAGAGAGGAGCACCAGCAGATCACGTGTCAACGCTTCCCCTTTCCTCAGACGCATCAACACAATCAGGGCAATATAATCAGCTATTACCATGGCCGGAATAATCAACACCATGAACATTACGCCGATGGCGACGATATAGTATCCGCTTTCGAGCAATTGGCTGATCACCTCCAGAATGTTCATGTGCTGTTCATTTCCAAGCAAATCGATCTGAATCAAGGGGAAAAGGTTGGCAACCACAAAAAGAATCAAGCCGGTAATCGCCAGGGAGAGTGCGCGATCGAGATAGCGCGGATCGTACCGATACAGGATTGTTCCGCAGTATTTGCAGACGGCGCGTTTGCCCGGAGGAAGAGGGATTTTTTGATGAAGCGTGTTGCACCTGGGGCAGATAACATACCGTTCGAGCTCCTCTTCATACTGAGCATGCTGAGCCATTTATCCCTCCTCCTGCCCCGCCATCCCGCGCAGCAGATCCACCACATTAGTCGCATAGCTCCCTTTCGGGAGAAAAAACCCCAGCTCATAGTGGGCTTTTTCGGGAAGGTACTTCCGGGTGATCTCCGTGGGGAATATCCACGCATACCGCCGGGAGCCGTCCTCGGCAATCGACGCGTCAAATTCTGCTTCAATCTCCCGTGCCTCCCCCTCGGCTTTTTTGGCTTTCTTTCCGGGAATCAGTCCGGTAGGAGCCCGGTCTTTGAGGGCAAATTTGGCTGCCTCATCCTCCACCGTGTCGGCATGAAAGATCCGTCCGTGGGGATAGTGCATTATCACATCGCCCCGGAGGATTTTGAAAAAATGTTTCTGTTTCACCGTGTCGGAGAGTGTTCCGGTCGGCAACCCGGCAATCTGCTCCGCCTCGGCTTCGCTGAACCCATCCAGCAGTCGACTGATTTCGATCCGGCGGCTGAGCCAGTTGTTGAAAAGATAGCTCTGATAGGCGCCGATGAGAAACTCCCGCATCTTGCGGTCGCGCACCTTCCGTCTTCCCTCGACGATCGCCTGCCCTTCACGCCAGTTCTCCCCGTCACGACCAAAGCGCTGATAGCCGAAATAGTTCGGCACCCCGTTCGCCCCGATCCAGTCGAGCACCGAATCGAGCTTGGCCTGCTGGATGCCGAGAACCTTTTTGAAGCGCAGGGAGAAGCGATTGCCTTTGAGGTGGCCGATACGGAGTTTGTTGGTGTGGCGGGTGATGGAGAGGATCTTGATCTGCGGATGGGCAAAGCGCCCGAGGGCGGTTTCGTATATGGCAGGCAGTGAGAGGTACTGGATCGTCATGGCGTGCTTGTCCTTGAGCCCGGCATACCCGATCTCGCGACGCCGGATACCGAGATGACTGCTGAGGATATCGAGCATCTCCCAGGTGGTCAGCTCCTTCTTGCGCACCCGCACGATCAGATGCTCCCCCTCCCCGGCCCACGCATACAGCGGGATCTCCTCGACGATAAAATCCCGCGGCGATGGGGTGAAAAGAAAATCGTTGCGATGGGCAAACGGCAGGAGCCAGGTCGGAGTGTGCATGGGGAGCCTCAGGGTTTGTTTCGGTTAACTATTAATC
>JALVQH010000334.1 GCA_027031505.1 Campylobacteraceae bacterium
ATGCAGCAGCACGCTCCGTTTGACTTCGAATTTCAGGCGTGTACCGTCGCCTACGGGATGCCTGATGAAGACTACACGGCACTCGAAGCCCACTGCCGCACCTACGGCATCCCCCACGCAACGTACCACACCAATATCTACGAAGTCTCCCAGGATGCGATCCGCGAAAACAGCTCCTACTGCAGCTACTTTTCCCGGATGCGCCGGGGGGCGCTCTATACGTATGCCGGGAAGTGCGGCTTTAACAAGGTCGCCCTGGGTCATCACCTCGATGATGCGGTGGAGAGCTTCTTCATGAACATGTTCTACAACGGCACGCTGCGCTCCATGGCACCAATCTACAAAGCCGATCGGGGTTTCCACGTCATCCGCCCCCTCATCGAAGCCCGCGAAGCCCAGCTGCGCAATTTTGCCGGAGAGAACGGCTTTGCCACCATCGGAGATGAAGCCTGTCCCTCCATGCGAAAAAACGTCAAAGTCCCCAAGGCCCGCGCCCGAACCAAAGCCTGGCTGGCTGAGATGGAGGAGGAGAACAGTGAACTCTTCAAGCGGGTCAAAGCGGCGTTTAAACATATCGATGATGATACGTTTCTCGATCCGGAACGATGGAGGCGGGAAGATATTGAGAGTTGAGAGTTGAGAGTTGAGAGTGGAGAGTGGAGAGTTTTGGTATGTGTTGCAACGCTTTTATCAAAAAGGAGTAGGGACTTTAGTCCCGTTTGATGGGACTGAAGTCCCAGCC
The DNA here is from genome assembly GCA_027031505.1 of Campylobacteraceae bacterium. Taxonomy (GTDB): domain Bacteria; phylum Campylobacterota; class Campylobacteria; order Campylobacterales; family Sulfurovaceae; genus S017-3. Next base: position 743 of record JALVQH010000334.1, read on the forward strand.
CCCCTTTGGCTCACGTAGGATATTCTCAGGAAAGCTATGGAAAATTTCTACCCACTACCCACTACCCACTACCCACTACCTTCTCTGTTCCACTCCTTCCACTCCGGCACCTCACCCAGTGCCGGAAACCCATCCAGGATCTCCTCAGGCTGAAAGCTCTCTTTGTACGCAAACGCCCTGCAGCCGTCCACCCAGTAGCCCAGATAAATGTAGCGCAGTCCGAGGCGTTTGGTCAGGTCGATCTGGTACAGCAGGGAGAAGGTACCCAGTGAGAGGCGGGCGTAGTCGGGGTCGTAGTAGAAATAGACCGCACTGATCCCATCTTCAACGATGTCAAAAAGATCGACGCCCACGAGGCGGTTGTCGTGAATATAAAGGGCTTCTTTACCAAATGCGTGCGCACCGTCGGCAAAGTTTTCGTGGTATTCGTGATGGTTGAGTGTTGCCCCGCGCCAGCCGTCTTTTTCGGCTTTCCAGCTGTGGTATTTGTTGTAGAGTTTGATATGAGCGGGGGTGTTGGTGGGGGATTGGACGAGGATGCGGGTGTCGCGGTTGCGCTTGAGGACGCGGCGCTGGGAGCGGCTGGGCTTGAATTTTTCGACATCGATACGGAGGCTTTTGCACGCATTGCACCCCTTGCAAATAGGATAGAAAAAATATTTTCCAAACCGCCGCCATCCCCTCTGAACCACCGCCGAGCTGAACTCAGGTGTCGCCTCTTCGATGTGGCGGTAGTACATACGTACCTGCCGGCCGGGCAGGTAGGCGCATGGATAATCGAGCATGCAAAAATCGGTCGATTCGACTTCGAGAGGGTTGGCGTACTGTTGCATACTGGAATTGTACCAAAGATTTGGTAGAATACTTTTGATAATTAGGAGTGAGGAGTGAGGAATTAGGAGTTTTGGTATGCGTCGCAGTGGGTGCGTTACGTGTTGTGTGTTACGCGTTACGCAGAATGTCATACAAAATATGCTTAACGCGTAACACTTAACACGTAACACGCAATACAAAGGACACCATGTATCTCTATCAACCCCCCAATGGGTATCGGTATAACAGCGATTCGATTTTTCTGGCCGATTTTATCGCGCGGTTTTCGCCTCGGGGAAGGGTGCTTGATGTCGGCAGCGGTGTGGGGATCGTCGGGCTGCTGGTGGCGCGGGATTTCCCGGTGCAGATGACTATCATCGACAAACAGTCGCAGATGATCGCGTATGCCCGGCACAACTATACGGTGAATGGACTCGATGTGATGGCGCTGACGGGGGACTTTGCACACATGGAAGGGGAGAGGATCTATGACTGGATCGTCTCCAATCCCCCCTTTTACGACAGTGCGGTCACACAGAGTGACGACGAGAGTCTCAACATCGCCCGCTATGCTCATCACCTGCCCATCCGTGATCTGATCCAGGCCGCCAAACGACTGCTGCGACCGAGGGGGCGGCTGCTCTTCTGCTACGATGCCAAACAGACCGACCGGGTACTTGCTGAACTATGCGAAGCGAAACTTAATCCCGAGACGATCCGGTTCGTCCACCCCAAAGCCGACCGGGAAGCCAAAATTGTCCTCATTGCAGCACGTGCCAATTCCAAAGCGATGCTGAGTGTCCTACCGCCGTTGATCGTCTTTGACGCGAATAACCGTTATCTGCCCGAAGCGCAGGGCGCATTCGATCGGGCGGGGACGCATGTGATCAGCGGGGAGAGAATCGGGAGTTGAGAGTGGAGAGTGGAGAGTGGGGAGTTCTGGTATGCGTTGCGTTGCAACGCTTTTATCAAAAGGAGCAGGGGCTTTAGCCCCGTTTGGTGAGATGATCACCGCACCTACAAGCGTAACACGTAACGCTTAACACGTAACACGAAGAAGAAGGAACAACCCATGAACGATTTTACCCCCGAACCGACCATCCTGCGTCAAGAGGGCTACTCCTACGGTTTTGACCCTTCGGCGTGCGCATCATGCGGCGGGGCGTGTTGTACCGGGGAGAGTGGGTATATCTGGGCGAAATATGATGAAATCGAACAAATGGCAGCGTTTTTAGAAGTAAGTGTTGAAGATTTTGGTAAAATGTATCTTCGAAAAGTGAAACACCGCTATTCACTCAGAGAGAAACGAATCGAAGATGAAAATTATGCGTGTATCTTTTTTGATACCGGGGATAAGCGGTGCGCAATCTATCCGGTGCGGCCAATGCAATGCCGTACCTTTCCCTTTTGGGATGTATTTAAACATGATGAAGAT
>JALVQH010000335.1 GCA_027031505.1 Campylobacteraceae bacterium
ACTCTCATGTAGAACTCCTTGTGTAACTTTAACCCCTGGGTTAAACGCAAAAAGTATAGCACTTTCACAGAGGGAAAGTGGGGAGTAAAAAGGGGGAAGAAAGGGGGACGTGAAGTAGGAATCAGGAAGTAAGGATTGTGGTGTTTTTTGTAACGCTTCCCGGGGTGCATTTTCCCCGGAAGTGAAGACTTCAGTCCCACCCGACGCCCAAAGCGCATGACAGCCCGGGTGAGGCTGAAGCCTTCACTTCCAGAAGAATGTGCTTACGGCATCTCGAGGGCGAAAAGGTAACCGATCCCGTAGACGTTCTGGATCAGCTCTTTGCCGACTTTTTTGCGCAAATCTTTGATGAGTGATTTGATCGCTTCTTTGGAGGGGGCTTCGTAGCCCCAGAGGTAGTCGGAGATCTCTTCGAAAGTCACCGTGCAGTTGCGGTGGCGGATGAAGTATTCGAGCAGGCGGCTTTCGGTCAGGGAGAGGGAGGTTTCCTGTTCGAGGTGCGTGACACTCTTGCGGCAGGGGCGATAGAGGTATTCTTTGTTGAGGACGATGGGCTGACGGTTGTGCTGAAGCAGTTCGAGTGCCGCCTGTTCGAGGGCATCCATCAACATCTCCCGGGTATGGGGTTTGGCAAGGTAGCGGGTGATCTTGAGCTCCACGGCTCGCCAGAGGTACGCCCGGTCGGTATGGGCGGAGAGGATGATAATCGGGATAGTCGTATTGGTTTTTCGAATCACTTTGACCGCTTCGAGTCCGTCGAGCCCGGGCATGGAGATATCGAGGAATAGTACGTCGTAGTGGTTGATCTGCATTTCGTCGAGAACGGCTTGTCCGTTGTCTACCGCCATCACATCCATAAAAAATAATTCGAGGGTTTCGGTGACGTTTTGGCGGATACCGGCTTCGTCTTCGGCATAAAGGGCTTTTTTGTCTGAGAGGATACTGACGAGTTTTTTCTCTTCCATGGCAAACCTTTGGGGTATTATATCCAATTCAAGCCCCAATTTATCTCAACTCGTGTATCATAACAGTGCAGGTCTGAGGATCAGACATACAAGCGCACAGATTTCTTACCCAAAAACTCCAGGCTTGTCATTACCATATTTACGCAGGAGTATTCCATGAACAAAATTACCGTAGTGTCGTTGGCCGCGAGTGCCATACTTTTTGCCGGATCGGATCCGTTTGCCGGGCTTTCGGGCACCCTGAGGATCGCCGGAGGCACCGCGCATATCCCGACGATGAAAGCCGTCGCGGCAGAGATAACAAAAGCACACCCTGAAGTCAAAATTGCTATCGCCGGCGGCGGGAGCGGCGTGGGGATCAAAAAGGTGGGCGAAGGGCTCGTCGATATCGGCAACGCCGGACGCGAGGCAAGTGAGGACGAGATCCAAAAGTACGGTCTCGTGCTCCACAAATGGGCAATCGATGGGATCGCGGTGGTGACCAATCCCGAAAACAACATCACCGCTCTGAACCGCCAGCAGATCGCCGATGTGTTTGCCGGGAAAATTACCGACTGGAAGGCGCTGGGGGGACATCCCGGGGCGATCCACCTCTACACCCGCGATGCCGCCAGCGGTACGCGCAAAGTCTTCTGGAAAAAGGTGCTGCGCAAAGGCGCGATAGCTCCATCTGCAACTGTCGTCGCCTCCAACGGTGCGATGAAACGTGCCATTGCCGGAGACAAGGGGGCGATGGGGTTCCTCTCAGCCGGATTTGTCGATACGAGTGTCACCGGTGTGGCGATCGACGGGGTGGCTCCGACGCGAGCCAACATCCAGAACGGCAGCTATACCTACGCCCGCGGCCTCTACTCGATCACCAAAGGGGAGCCCAAAGGGCTGGTCAAAGCGATGATCGAGACGATGCTCAGCACCCATGTCCAGCACGATATCGTCGCCGCCAAAGGGTTCGTCCCGGTACGCTGACCGATGCAAAACCTCTCCCTCCTTGCAACTGCAGCGGCTTTGGCAGGATTGGGGGGCATGCTGTTTTTTCTCCTCGGATTTGCCGCGCCACTGTTGATAAATCACCCCGTCGGGATGCTGCTGGGTGCGACATGGGATCCTGAAACGGGTCAATACGGTCTGCTCCCAATGCTTATTGGTACCCTCTCGGTCGCTCTGCTGGCGACGGTGATCGGTTTCGTCGGGGCGCTGGCGACGGCGTTGTACTTTGATGCGATTGGGGAAAGGCGTCTCAAACGACTCCTCTATCGCGGGATTTTGGTGCTTGGCGCTATCCCGACAGTGGTCTATGGACTGGTGGGAGTAGTGATCCTTGTTCCGTGGCTGCGGCAGTATGTCGTAGAGGGAGCCGGATGGAGCATCCTCGCTGCCGGCATCATGCTCTCATTGGTGATCTGGCCGACGATGGCGCTGTTCCTGATCGACTCATTCCGGAGCACGCCGCCGGAGTTTGCCGCGATCACCTCGGCACTCGGCGGTGAGCGGATCCAGTATCAGCTCGGAGTCCTGCTTCCCTTTCACCGCCGCAGCATCGGCGTCGCCCTCTCACTCGGCCTTGCCCGCGCCATGGGGGATACGATGATCGCTCTGATGCTTGCCGGCAACAGCCTTGCTTTGCCTCATGCTCTTACCGATTCTGCCCGCACCCTCACCGCCCACATCGCCCTGATGTTCGCCGGAGATTTTGACTCACCGGCGTTTCGGTCGATCTTTGTGAGCGGGTTGATTTTGCTGGGGTTGACGATGGTGTTGCAGGGGGTGATTGTGTATTTGCGAAGGGGGAGGGTGTGATGGGTGCTAAGTGTTATGTGCTAAGTGTTACGTGTTACATGTTACGCTTCTCTCGTTCCCACGCTCCAGCGTGGGAACGCATATCGGAGATATTTCTGCTATTGAAGACTTTGACGATTTATCGAACTCACAAGCAAGGGGGTCAGGTGATTCATGATTCATCTGACCCAATTTGGGTTCCAAATCGGGTCAGACAAATCACAAATCACCAGACCCCTAATTCT
>JALVQH010000336.1:0-2172 GCA_027031505.1 Campylobacteraceae bacterium
ATCGTCTACAAGACCCTGGTCCTCCTCCTGCTGGTCGCATCGCTCCTCTACCTCTTCAGCGCTGAAGGTCTGGCGATCCTCGTCTGGGGCTACATCCTCTACGGCCCCATCCGAGCCGTACGCACGATGGAGAAGCGTAAGTTTGGACGCAAATAACCCTTGCTTTTTTTATCCATTCCGTGTATAATGCGCAAAAATCAAGGAGAGTCCCATGACGTATTTCATTATGCACCCGAAAAACATCTTTACCAAGATCGCTTCGACTCTCCTTCTACTCTCACTCTAATTTTCCCAACCTTTCCACCCATTGCTTTCTCCCAAACCCTTTTTGGGTAAAATGAGAGAATCGTTTTCTATATATTCTAAAGGCAACCACCATGAACCAGGATAAAATCATCATTTTTGATACCACCTTGCGCGACGGGGAGCAGAGCCCCGGCGCTTCCATGAACACCGAAGAGAAGATCCAGATCGCCACCCAGCTTGAACGGCTCGGAGTTGATGTGATCGAAGCAGGATTTGCTGCCGCCAGTCCCGGCGACTTTGATGCGATCGACAAGATCGCCCAGCGGGTCACCCGGTCGACTGTCTGCTCCCTGGCTCGCGCACTCGAGAGCGACATCAAGGCTGCAGGGAATGCGATCGCCAGAGCCCCGAGGCAGCGGATCCACACTTTCATCGCCACCAGTCCCATCCACATGGAGTACAAGCTCAAGATGACTCCCGACGAAGTGATCCGCCGCGCCGTCGATGCGGTCACCTACGCCCGCACCTTTGTCGAGGATGTCGAATTCAGCCTCGAAGATGCCGGACGCAGCGACATGGGCTTCATGAAGGAGATCATCTCTGCGACGATCGACGCCGGAGCCAGCACCATCAACATTCCCGATACCGTCGGGATCCTCATGCCCCATGAAGTGGGCGCACGAATTGCCGAACTGGTCGATCATGTCGCCGGCCGTGCCATCCTCTCGGTGCACAACCACAACGATCTCGGTCTCGCCGTCGCCAACTCCCTCGAAGCGGTACACAAAGGTGCCCGTCAGATCGAATGCACCGTCAACGGCCTGGGAGAGCGCGCCGGGAACGCTGCTCTTGAAGAGGTAGTCATGGCACTCAAAGTCCGCTCCGACTATTACGGCGATCTCTACACCGACATCAACACCCGTGAGATCTACCCCACAAGCCGCCTGATTGCCACCATCACCGGTATCGAGCCCCAGCCCAACAAAGCCATCGTGGGCAAAAACGCCTTCGCACACGAGAGCGGCATCCACCAGGACGGTGTGCTCAAAAACAAGCTCACCTACGAAATCTTCCGCCCCGAAGAGATCGGACTGGATCTGAATGACACCCTCGTGCTGGGCAAACACTCCGGACGCGCCGCGTTCAAGGATAAGCTGGCCAAACTCGGCTTCGCTCCAAGCGACGAAGAACTCAACAGTGCCTTCGAGCGTTTCAAAGAGCTGGCGGATAAGAAAAAAGAGATCTACGATGATGACATCCGCGCACTGGTGACATCCGAGATGACCAACATCGAAAAAACCTATGAGCTGGTTGCTCTGCAACTGATGGACTCTACCGGAGGCGTCCCGAGTGCTGCGGTCACCATCGCCCATGAGGGCAAGGAGATCACCGATGCCGGGATCGGAGACGGAACGATCGATGCCGTATTTAAAACCATCGACCGCATCACCGGCTACCACGGCCAACTCCTCGACTACCGTGTCAAATCGGTCTCCAGAGGCAAAGACGCTCTGGCCAACGTCACCGTCAAAGTCACTTTCAACGACAACGAACCGGCCATCATCGGCCACGGGCTCAGCCTCGATACGATGCTCGCCAGTGCCCGTGCCTACCTCGGAGCGATCAACAGTTATCTGAGTATGGAAGGGATGTTGAAATTACGAAAAAACGACAGCGGGGAAACGGTTTGAGTTCGTGCTAAGTGCTAAGTGCTAAGCATACCAACAACTCACCACTTAAAACTTAACACATAGCACATATACTGGTCGGGGTGACAGGAGTCGAACCTGCGACCTCATCGTCCCGAACGATGCGCGCTACCAGACTGCGCTACACCCCGATTTGAGGAGAGTAATTGTACTCTTTTTTCTTAAAAAAACGGCTAAACTTTGTGATTGGTAATTCGTAATTCGTAATTGGTTGCAG
>JALVQH010000336.1:2182-2965 GCA_027031505.1 Campylobacteraceae bacterium
GCTCAGCCTCGATACGATGCTCGCCAGTGCCCGTGCATATCTGGGGGCGCTCAACAGTTATCTGAGTATGAAAGGGATGTTGAAAATACGAAAAAGCGACCGTGCAGAAACGGTATAGAATTCGTAGGGGCAGATCCTGTATCTGCCTTCTGTACAACCTCACCAAAAAGACCGGCTCTCTTTACAAAACACTAAAATCATAGTATAATAAAATAGTATTTTAAAAAAGGAGGCTGCAATGCTCTCGATTTCTTCCAGTGATGTCATCCGCAAACCCTCGTATGTCACCCAACCAAAAGAGGTCACCATGGTTAAGGATGCCAAACAAAACACAATCAAAAGTATCATTTTCCCTTATGAACTGTACAAGAATATCCGAGAAAGGCTCGAAGACGAACTCTATTTGATCCAAAATGCCGATGCACTCGCACGCAAAAGCTATGAAGCGTTTCTTGCAATAGACGAAGCGGGCGCGGAGGATTTGGGCTAAATGAAGCGGGGGGATATTTATCTCGTCAATTTCGGGAAAAAATACAACTCTGAGTTTGGTAAAGTGCGCCCAGCCCTCGTCATCCAAAACGATATCGCTAATCGCAACATTGATAAAGTGACCTTTAAAGGGATTACTTTGTTGCCGCTGACAACGAACCTTGCCGGAGGCTCTATCCGCGTATTGATCCCTAAACGAGATGCACTGGATCGTGACAGCGAAATTTGCATCAACGAGATATGTACTTTGGATCAAAGCCGTATTCGCCTTGATGTTTTATTGACCAGGCTAAG
>JALVQH010000337.1 GCA_027031505.1 Campylobacteraceae bacterium
GCATACCGAAAGGGGATCGCCGTTCACCTTTTTCAGGTACGACCAATGCCTGGTTGATCTCATCCTGGACAAAGTACGCCTCATACTCCTCCTCGGCATCTTTGTATTCCCAGAAAGTGTCTACCGTGTAGTATTCGGTCACAGCAAGAACATTCTCGTGCGTGTCATCTTCGACAACAAGAGGGCGCTTCGCTTTCAGTGTCGGGTAGCGTTTTTGGTAAAAACGAACATAATCTTCGAGGAGATGTTTCCGGTTTCTCCCTTTGGATCTGCGTCGCATGCGGTCAGCATCGGAGCCGGAATACGTCGTACGGATCTCGATGCTCGCTTCCGGCCGGGTGAGGTCAAAATGCTGCAGGACTTCGACACGACTGCTCCTCTTTGGATCGGGCATATCCACCAAATCGTCGACCCCCTCTTTTAGAACCAGAGCAGAATGATACCCGGGCTGATAGATCGCATCGAGGTGACCGGCCTGCCCCGTAAACGTTGCATCAAACCAGTAACGTTGACCGTCGATATCTACCGCGATAATCATATGATCGAATGCCGACACACTGGGGCCTTCTTCTTTGAGAGAAGCGCCTGCACTTGCGTGCACCAATGCCGGATAGCTTTCAACCCCGAGGTAATTCAGTATCGTTTTGAGGATCACGACTTTGTTTTTGCAGTCGGCAAACCGCAACCGATAGGATTCATTGGGATCCAGAGGCAGGTATCCGCCGAGGCCGGAGGCGTCCGCAAAATACCGTATATGTTCCTGGACATAAAAAAGAGCATATGCCACCTGTTCCTTTGTGTTTCTGCTCTGTTTTTTGCACGCCTGAACAATCTGCAGCAAAGGCGCATCGGCATGGTAGAGGTCGTCAGGATAGAGCGTCATGGCCCAGCGTGCAACATCACGCCAGGATTTTGCATTGCTGAAAACAACCCTCCGGTATGGATTGAACGATTCGGGTGCATCGTTTTCGATCGTGATACCTTTGATCTCCTTTTCCTGAAAAGTGTAGACAGTATACCTGCCTTCCCGGGTACGGTGAAGCGGCTGCATCCCGGAAAGATACCTGACCTCCATGTCGGCATGCACAGCATCATCAAACAGATAGCGCACTGAGAAATCATACACATCATAGCGGCTGTCGACATACGCATATTCGCTGACCCATTTCCCAAAAACAGGATTGGCACCCTTAATCGTATAAGCGACACTCAGAAGATCGTCGACACGGATATCGATCAGCATGAGCATCAGGGTTTTTCTGCCGTCATACACCAGCCTGTCGAGTTCCTCTTCCCGTTGCAGGATTGAAATTTTCGCATCGTGCAGCTTATCGATCCAATGTCCGTCTCTGTAGACACTTATCGAATGGATCACTACATTTTCATATGCGGGGTTGTAGGTTATGGTCAAACTGGAATAATACTCGACATCTTGAATATCCGCAAGATTGCGCCCATAATGTATGTAGGTTTCACGGTTGTCTGGTTCGATGAGCACTTCACGGATATTAAAAATCTGATGGGTGTCACTTTGTTCGTTCAAATAGGCCTCAAATATACTTTCGTTCTCAATTGGCCTGACCCATGAAGGGGCATCGGATTTGTTGAAAGAGGATGTTTCAACGGGAATTTCGATCATACAAATTTTCCTGGATACAATATAAAGCTTTATTCTATCTTTATCGTGTTTAAATCTAACCGTTATCAATCAACCTTACATCGCATTTCAGGCACAAATCTCCCCCGTTTTTTTATCAATGACTAAGATAAATGAAGCTATAGTTCGATCGAAATAACATCACGAGGAGTCATCATGCTCGGATTTGCAAAACTCATGCGTGTGGTTGAAATTCTGGGTGGTTTGGGCTTGATCGCTTATGCTTTTTTGTATCATGCAGGTACCCTCTGGTATGGTGTCGGTGCTGCCGTGCTGGTCGTTGGGTTGCTCGGATTCTGCGTGCTGTGCCCGATCACCGGGAAATGTACCCTTCTTGGGAACAAGGAAAAATAGGTGAAGACCCTTCTGCATCTGTTTGGCTGGACGCTCGCAGTGTTTGCGCTGCTGCAATGGATTCAGATCGACATCCCCACTCCGCCGACTCCCAAAGCCGGAGATCGGGTCAACGCCCCCGCTCCGGTCATGGCGGCGCTCAAAAAAGGGTGCTACGACTGCCACTCCAACCGCACAAACATCCCCTGGTACGGCAACATCGCTCCGATCTCTTTTGAAGTGCGCCAGCATGTCAAAGACGGGCGAAAATGGCTCAACTTCGATCTGTTTAACCGCTACGACGAAGACAAAAAGCAAAAGATCTACAAAGGGATCGTCAAAACCGTCACCAACGGCAGCATGCCCATTCCAATGTACCTCTGGAAGCACACAGAAGCCCGCCTCAACCCAGCTGAGCGTAAAGCTATCATCGACTGGGCAAAAATCCACATCACAGAGGAGTAGGCATCTGCCTGCTCTTCTGATTTCCTCTTAATACCTTTCTATCAAAAAACTGATATCTTCATCCGCAAGTTTTTCAGTACCGCCGGATGTGCCATCTGTTGCCCAGACCTCTGCCCTGTCCGCATATGCTACATAAAAGAGCTGCTTTCCTCCGATCGTCCATTTCATAAATTCAAGACTCGTTCCCCCATTAAATGTTGCCAGTTTGACGGTTCCGGCGGTACTGCCGTCACTGATCCAGAGTTCCGGTGTCTCAGTACTGTTCTCATGTGCTGCAAAAAGCAATTTGTTTTGATACGCCAGCAGTGACTCGGGGTTTGAGCTGGAGGCTCCGGCATAAATGTCCCGGACTTGAACGGTACCGGCGGCGGTACCGTCGCTCTTCCAGAGTTCACGTCCTGTCGTTCCGTCATCTGCTGAAAAATATACGATACCATTTACATCCGTCATGTGTTTGGGATTGGAGCTGCCAGTTGGGTGGATATCTTTGACCTGGACG
>JALVQH010000338.1 GCA_027031505.1 Campylobacteraceae bacterium
AGGGCAGCGGAGATGATCTCCCTCCTCGATCACGTGGCCGAGATGATCCCGCAGACTGATGGAGGTGCTGCCGAGGTATCGGGGTGCGTCAAATCCACCCGTTACGGCCAGATAGATGCGCAGCCCCTGCGTGATCATCCCGATCTCGATCGTATCATCCGATGCGATGGTGTAGGTGTGCCAGAGGGGTTTGCGGCGGCCGTTGATCTTGACGATGGCCGTACCGCCGGTGAGGGCGATGGTGGTGGCGGTCGTTGCCCGAAGGGTGAGGCCGCCCATGTTGACCTCTATGAGTGTAGCACCCGGGGAGTTACCCAGCAGCCGGTTGGCCTGCCGGGCGGCGTAGCGATCCGCCGGGCCGCTCTCGGTGATCCCGATATCACCGTACCCAAACCGCCCCTCATCGACGCAGAGGCTCAGCATCCCGCTGCGCAATACCTCAAACCCGTTCACAACACACCTCCAAGCTCAAGAAACTGCTCCCGGTCGATCGGCTCGAATGTTACCTGATCGCCGGGGCGCAGGAGCGAAAACCCTTTCAGTGAGGGATCAAAAAGTTCCAGTGGTGTGCGCCCGAGGATGTTCCAGCCACCGGGGGAGGCCATGGGATAGATGGCGCACTGGGTGCTGGCGATGGCAACGGAGCGGGCGGGGATATCGGCACGCGGCGTAGCCAGCCGGGGGGTGGCGATACGCTTATCCACCTCCCCCATGTAGCCAAATCCGGGCATGAATCCGATCATGTAGACCCGGTACGTCCGGCTGCTGTGCAGCGCGATCACCTCTTCGATGTCCAGATCGTGTGCATCGGCAACCCGCTCGAGATCCAATCCCACTTCCGTATCGTAGTAAACTGGGATGGTGAGGGTGCGGGGAGCAGGAGTGGGTTCGCGGTCGATGCGGGCTTCGTACTCCTGCACGATGGATGCGACTGCCTCGTGGGTGTAGCGCCGGGGATCAAACTGGATGTAGAGGGTGGTATAGGCGGGGATGATCTCGATGAAACCGGTGATGTGTGCCGATTTGAGTGCGCGGTAAAGGGCAAGGATATGATCCGAGACATCCGGATCGATCATCTCTCCGAAACGGAGCAGGAGAGCATCAACCGCCGCGATCTCAGAGCGCATCACGCAGCGCCTCGATGACGGCGATCGCCTCGGGATTGTCCCCGTGGACACAGAGCGAATCCCCCCGCAATCTCAGTGGTATCCCGTTGTACGCTTCGAGAAAACCCGTATCGAGATAGTGCCGGATACGCTCCACGATCTGTACCGGATTGTGGAGGAGTGCGTACGATTCGGTGCGGGGGACGAGGTGCCCTTCGGCTGTGTAGTTGCGGTCGGCGAAGAGTTCGTAGCGCAACGGGATATCGTAGCGGGTTGCGATGGTCTCATACGTTTCGTTTCGGGGGCTCGAGAGGATCATGAGTTCGAGGCGGGGATCGATCTGCGAGACGGTTCGCACGATGCTCTCAAAAATCGACTCATCCCGCATCATGTCGTTGTAGAGGGCTCCGTGCGGTTTGACGTAGCCAAGCTTCAGGCCATGGGTATGGGCGATGGTTTCGAGGCGACCGATCTGCTCTCGAACCGTTTGCGCAAGCGCTTCGGAGTTCATAGAGATTGAGATCCGCCCGAAGTTTTCCGGATCGGGGTAGCCCGGGTGGGCACCGATCTCGACACCGTGACTTTTGGCGAGACGGATATTCTCTTCCATTGTTTGTTCAGAACCGGCATGCCCCCCGCAGGCGATATTGGCCTGATCGATGAGGGGGTAGATAGCGGCGTCGTTGCCGACCCCTTCGCCGAGGTCGCAGTTGAGACGGAGGGTATTTTGCTTTTTCATAGGCAACATTATACCTATTTCCCGATCATATGTTGCGGCAGATAGGTGGCGATCTCAGGGAAAGCGGTCACCACGACGACGATGAAGATCATGATGAGGAAAAAGGGAAACGTAGCTTTGAGGATGTAGCTGAACAAGCTATTCTGGCTCCCACGTTTCACGTGGTAGCCCTCACTTCACTTTAAAGCCACTCTACGCTACAATAACCCATGTCGCACAATCCAAGAGTCAGCATCCAAACCAAAATAGCTTACCCCAACGCCACAAGCAACTACACCTTTAACGCAAGAAACCAGCTCGTCAGCTACGAACAACCAGACGATGCTAACCAAACAACCAAAACACTCGAATTTGCTTATGATGCCTTTGGTAGAAGAGTCAGCAAAACCCAAGACGGTGTAGAACAAAAATATCTCTATGACGGAGATGACATTGTAGCCATTCTTGACAGTAACAATCAAGTCATCGCCACCATTACCCATGATGAGAGCATCGACACGCCTCTTAGCATCACCAACCAAAACGGAACATTCTACTACCATAGAGACCACCAAGGCTCTATAGTTGCCCTTACAGACAGCAGTGGGCAAGTGGTAGAGAGCTTTATGTATGATAACCACTACGGAAGCATAGTCAACCACACAAAGACCACGGAGACGAACAATCCTTATGCTTATACGGGTAGAGAATACGATACACCCGAGCTCTACTACTATAGAGCGCGGTATTATGACCCTCAGATCCAGAGGTTTATCAGTGAGGATCCGATAGGGTTTGCGTCCAAAGATACCAATTGGTATAGATATACTTGGAATAATCCTGTAAATTTAGTTGACCATAATGGCTTATATGGAACAAAAGATTGTTCTTATTACAAGAAAGTTGCCGATAAAACAGGTGATTTTTATTATAAATATATAGGACCTATTGCATGTGATTTTTTCCCTACTCAACCAATATTTCCTAAGTGGACAGACTGTGTTAGATTGTGCCTTCAAGAGTTCGACAAAAAACAGGGTTATAGGGGTCAGGTGACAATGACAACCTAATAAAATTTACGCTATACTTCTCTCCAAGGAGAATCTATGGCAAGAAAACCA
>JALVQH010000339.1 GCA_027031505.1 Campylobacteraceae bacterium
CCACTTCGGGGTTGGCTTTGCCGCCGGTGGCTTTGAGCACCTGGCCGACGAAGAAGCCCATCAGACGGGTGTTGCCGTCCCGGTATCTGGCGAGGTTGTCGGGGTGGGCGGCGATCACCTCATCGATGATGGGGGCGATGGCGGCCGGGTCGCTGATCTGCCGCAGCCCTTTTGCTTCGACAATCGACTCAGGATCCTCCCCTCCGGCCGCCATGATCTCGAAGACCTCTTTGGCGATCTTGCTCGAGATCACCTCATCGGCTACCATTCGCGCCAGCCGTGCGATCGCATTCGGGGTGAAGGGCAGCTCGGATCCGTCCAACTGCTTGATCACCCGGGCGACGTCGTTGGCGACCGTGTTGGCGGCGATGTTGACCCATCCGGCCGGGTCATCGGTGGTGCCGAGTGCCGCGTCGAAAAAGGCAGCCAGTCGACTGTCCCGCGCCAGGGTATTGGCCACTTCAGTTCCGAGGCTCAGTCCACCGGTGTACCGGTCGAAACGCCCTTGCTCTTCGGGGGTCATCGGGGTGACCTCACCGTCGATCTGCTCCTTTCTATGTCGAGGTTTTGGAGGTTGGGACTGCGGTGCCTGTTTCTTGCTCCAGGAATCTTTGAGGGTGACGATCCGGTTGAAGACCGGCAGTGCATCGATCGCATCGACCGGATCGCGGTAGAAGTACCCTTCCCGTTCGAACTGGAAGCGCACATCGGGCTCATTCTCGATCACTGCCGGTTCAATGAGCGCCCCGCGGACGATCCGGAGCGAATCGGGGTTGAGATCCTCCATTCCCTGCGGCGATTCGACCGCATAGAGGCGGTCATAGAGGCGCACTTCGACCGGTCTGGCCGAGGCAGCATCGACCCACTGGATTGCGCTCTTGACCCGGATACCGCTGGTGTCCGATCCGCTGCGGGAGTCGGGATGATACCGGGCTTTGATCTCGGTGATGTTACCCTCGGCATCTTTGATCACCTCCTCACAGGTGATGATGTAGGCGTGTTTGAGGCGCACCGGTTGATCGGGGGTGAGGCGGTAGTACCCTTTGGGGGGATGCTCAGAGAAGTCGGCGCGGTCGATGTAGATTTCCCGCGAAAACGGCAGCATGCGCGATCCTTCCCGGGGGACATCGTGGGGGAAATAGGAGGCGTCGATCTCCTCGGAGCCCTCGTAGTTGGTGAGGGTCACTTTGAGCGGGTTGAGGACGCACATGACCCGGGGAGCTTTGGGATTGAGATCATCCCGGATCGCGAATTCGAGCTGGGAGACATCGACGGTGGAGTTGGCTTTGGAGACACCGATCTGCTCACAGAAGTTGCGGATCGACTCGGGGGTGTAACCCCGTCGACGGAGACCGGCGATGGTGGGCAGACGCGGATCGTCCCAGCCGCTGACCTTGTGGGTGTTGACCAGTTCAAGGAGCTTACGCTTGCTCATGACAGTGTAGTTGATCGCCAGCCGGGCAAACTCGTGCTGGTACGGACGGGGCGGCTCCAGCTCCAGCGTATCGATGATCCAGTCGTACACTTCACGGTTGTTTTCGAATTCCAGCGTGCAGATCGAATGGGTCACCCCTTCGATGTAGTCCGAGAGACAATGGGCAAAATCGTACATCGGATAGATATGCCACGCATCCCCTGCCCGGTAATGGGCAACATTGCGGATGCGGTAGAGGAGCGGATCGCGCATCTTCATGTTGGTCGCGGCCATGTCGATCCGGGCACGCAGGACATGCTCCCCGTCGGCAAATTCCCCCGCTCTCATCCGGGCAAAGAGATCGAGATTCTCTTCGATGGAGCGATTGGCATACCGGCTGCGTACTCCCGGCTCGGTCACCGTCCCCCGGTTCTGGCGCATCGTCTCTTCGTCCACACTGTCGACATAGGCTTTGCCCATCTTGATCAGCTCTACGGCATAGTCATACAGACGCTCAAAATAATCAGACGTATATCGCACCTCACCGTCCCACCGGTACCCCAGCCACGTCACGGCATCCTTGAGCGCTTCGACGTAGACGGGATCTTCGGTAGCAGGATTGGTATCATCCATCCGCAGGTTGCAGCGGCCGTTATAATCCCGGGCGATCCCGAAATTGATATAGATCGATTTGGCGTGTCCGATGTGGGGGAAGCCGTTGGGCTCGGGGGGAAACCGTGTAACGATCTCCTCGTATGCGCCCGAAGCCAGATCCTCCTCAACCCGGGCGCGTAAAAAGTCTCTGGTTTTTTTCATAGGGTAATGTGCCTTGTATGGTACTGTAAAAATGGTTTGATTTTATCGCATTCGGGCTAACGGAACGTTTAATCAGGCTGATCATCCCGCATCTGTGCGGGAATCGGGTGTGAGATATCCGGCACAAGCTTTGATCTGCTCAAATGCCAACGCCGGTGCAAAATAGAACCCCTGGATATAATCAACCCCTATCTCGGCCAACCGGGTATATTGCTCAGCAGTCTCTACACCTTCGGCGACAACCTGAGCGCCAATCTCGTGGCAGAATTCCACCATTTTTTTGCATGCAAGATACCCTTTGCGCCCTTCAACGGTATCGATAAGCACTTTGTCAAGTTTGATCTCGTAAATCTCATGCTCGATGACAGTCACGAGATTGGAATACCCCACACCAAAATCATCGATCGAGATCCCAAAACCCCCTTTGCGCAACTTTTTGAGATTTTCCAGCGCCCGCTTCCCCATCACAAAACTCCGCTCCACGATCTCAAACACCACGCGCTCCCCCTGCAGATTGGTACAGATGACATCGATTGCCCGGGAATCCAGCAGCGTATCGGGGTGAAGATTGATGCTGATCTCCGGAGAGCACCCCTCCTCTCTCCAACGCCGAAAATCCTGTTTGACCCGCTGGGAGACCCAGACGTCGACAATCGGAGCCAGTCCCGCCTGTTCAATCGCCCCGAGAAAAACCGGTCCGACGATCCGCTCTCC
>JALVQH010000340.1 GCA_027031505.1 Campylobacteraceae bacterium
AGTTTTCGGCGATACTGCACGCTTGGGAGCGTTTTTTGCATTTTGTCAACGAAGCATTTGATACATTCGATCACTATCAGGCGCGGGTACGATTCGCCCGATCCAAAGATTTTGTCTTTGTTCTCCCAAAAAAAGGGCATCACGTTCATCTGTACGGGTTTGCCCATCCGGCTCTGAGCGATCCGACTCCTGTCAACCTCTCACTTGACAAACCGGTGATGCTTCTGACCGGAGTCAATGCCGGGGGCAAAACGATGCTGCTTAAATCGATTCTCAGTGCGGTGTGGATGAGCCGTTATCTCCTCCCCTACCGATGCGATCCGACCCGGACATCGGTGGGGGCGTTCAAAGGGATCGAGGCGATCATCGATGATCCCCAGTCGGTTGCCAATGACATTTCCACCTTTGCCGGGCGGATGGTGGAGTTTGCAAAACTCTTCCGACACAAAGAGCTTTTGGTGGGTGTTGATGAGATTGAGCTTGGAACCGATGCCGATGAGGCAGCTGCGTTGTTCAAAGTCTTGATCGATACACTGCGCCGGCGGGGAATCACCTTTGTTGTGACGACCCATCATAAGCGCCTTGCAGCTCTGATGGGAGATGACGAAGAGGTGGAACTGGTCGCCGCTCTCTATGATGAAGCCAATCGGCGGCCGACGTACACCTTTTTGCAGGGCAGCATCGGCAAAAGTTATGCCTTTGAGACCGCAGAGCGGTACGGGATCTCTCCGGCGGTGATCGAACGGGCTCGGACGTTTTACGGTGAAGACAAGGAGCGGTTGGGGGAGCTTATTGAGCGTTCGAGCCAATTGGAGCGAACGATGCGCCGCAAACTGTCCGAACTCGAAACCCAGCAAAAAGCCCTCGAGAAAAAACGCAGCCACCTTGAACGTCTCGAGGAGCAGATGAAAGAGGAGCAGCGCAAGGTTCTCGCTACGTATGAAAACCGCTATAATGCTGCGACCAAACGGGCGCAGCAGGCACTCAAAGCCAAAGAGTCTACCGAGGGGCGCCGCAAACTCAATGAAGCCCATCGCCACAAGCAAAAAGCCCACCCCAAACCCAAACCGATCACCTACGAGCCTGCGATCGGTGACCGGATCACATACCGTTCTCACCGCGGAGAAGTCGTTGCTCTCAAAGCCAAAGAGGCCACCATCCTCGTTGACGGGCTCAAAATGCGTGTTCCCATTGCCGATCTCAAACGTGCCCAGGAGCCCGCTCCCAAATCCAGACCCCCCAAAGCAACCAGCAAAATCGAAGCCGACACGAGCCGTGCCCGCGTCTCGATCAAACTGCTGGGGATGTATGGGGATGAGGCGATTGAGGCAACCGACCGGTTCCTCTCCGATGCTTTGGTCGCGGGGCTTAACGAAGTGGAGATCATCCATGGTACCGGGACGGGGGTGCTGGCCAGACTGGTCACGGACTACCTGAAACACCATCCGAAAATACGGGGCTTTTATCGCCCGAAAGGGAATCTTGGTGCGACCATTGTGGAGTTGTAACCCCTATGATGGTATAATCACGATCAATTTACAACCAAAGGTGATCCCTCATGAGCATCAAAGATGAACTCCAGCATGTCAAAGAAGAACTCAGCAGCGATGAAAAATTACTTGAGAGCGCTTTCAAACTCGAACGCTTTTACAAAAAATACAAGATCCTGATCTGGGGGTTTCTCCTCCTTCTGGTTGTCGGTTTTGGCGGCAATGCGGCATGGGAGGCCTACCGGCAGAACAAACTGGCTGCAGCAAACGATGCGTTCCTCGCACTCCAAAAAGATCCTGCCGATCAAGCTGCTCTGGCGAAACTCCAAGCCAACAACCCCAAACTGCTGGCGCTCTTTCAACTCCATCAGGCACTCACAGATGGTTCAGCGGACAGATTGAAAGCCCTTGAGGGGAGCAGCGATCCGATCGTAGCCGATGTGGCCAGATACCATGCAGGTCTTTTAAGCGGTCATCCGGTCGATTCGGTCTATTATCATGATCTCTCCGTGATCGAAGAGGCATACGCTGATCTCAAGGCCGGGAAAAAATCGTCGGCCAGAGACAAACTCTCCCTGATTGCTGAAACTTCACCGGTTGCCAAGATCGCCCAACTTCTCAAACACGCCACGCTCGAACTGAAATAACCGGCTATGAGTGATATTCTCGAAGCTTTCGAAGAGTATCTCTCGGTAACCAAAGCGCTCGATCCGCTGACGATCGAAGCGTATCTGCGTGATCTGACGCAGCTGGAATCGGCGATTCCCAAACCGTTGACCCGGATGGAGACAGCCGACGTACTGGGCTTTCTTGCTCAGTTTGACAACAAACGCACCCTCAATCGAAAGCTCTCGGCGATCAATGTCTTTTTTGATTTCTGCCATCGCAATGACTGGACACACCATTCGATCAAAATCCCCATGGCACGCACCCAAAAAAGCCTTCCGAAATATTTGAGCTACGAAACGATCTTGGCCGGGCTCACGGGGATCGACCGGAGCACCCTCCTCGGTCTGAGGGATTATGCGCTGATCCTGTTTCTCTACGCCAGCGGCGCCCGGATCAGCGAAGCGCTGGCGTGTCGGCGGAGCGATCTGCAGGAGGGGTGGCTTACGATCCGGTATGCCAAGGGGGAAAAGGAGCGCATCGTCCCCATCGCTCCGGCGGCCATCGAAGCGGTCGAAGCCTATCTGGCCGCTTCGGATATCCGCAGCAGTGCGCTGTGGATGAATTATCGCGGAGAACCGCTCAGTCGTATTTCGGCCTACAAGATCACCCAAAAATACCTTGGCGTCTCCCCTCATGTCCTGCGCCACTCGTTCGCCTCGGCGCTCATCATCGGCGGAGCCGATCTGCGGGTGGTGCAGGAGCTGCTCGGGCACAGTTCGCTGGTAACGACGCAGATCTATACCCACATCCAGCAGCAGCATCTCGAGCA